>JAGPUY010000008.1 GCA_018067265.1 Oceanihabitans sp.
TTTTAAATCAAAAATTCACATTCTTTTATATGGACCTAAAAGATGCTATAGCCAGTATCACTTCGGAAGATGAAGATGGTAGCATTCTATTTACACAAGACAATATAGATTACAGTAAACGATTAGGTTACCATTTAGAAAACAGTTTTATCTATAAAAACTGGAATATAGGTTTGGGTGCCACTTATTTGGGTATTACAAGTACTATTAATGAATCTTTATATAATCCAACAAATTATATGTGGAGTTTAAACTTACAAGCCACATTAGCTTACAATATAGATAAGTGGGATACCACGATTAGTAGCCAACTAAAACATACCGGTAAAACACAAGGTGTATTTACCGATACGGATGGCGAATTGTTCCTTGGAGAAACCGATGCGTTTACTTGGTTAAACGCATCCATAAGAACAGATATTACACCTAGAATAAATGCAACATTAGGAGCAAGAAACCTACTAGATGTTGTAAATATAAACACTAAATCTTCTGCTGGAGCACATACTGCTTCGACATCAAGTTCCAGGTTAATCGGTAATGGCCGATCCTATTTTTTAAAACTTTCGTATAATTTAAATTTTTAACACTAATAATTATGACAAACAAATTTTTAACTCTGATATTAATCCTTACCACTGTACTTGTTACAAGTTGTAGTAGTGACGATAATGGTGGAAACTCAGTAACAACGACACCGCCATCTTCTGGTGGAATTATTGATCCAGAAGTAGGTGGATTTAATCAACCAAATCGTGTTTTTTTCGATTTAAGCACAGGAAGCCAAGTCGCTGTAAATCGCGATTCTTGGGAAATTGCTGTTTATAACGGTTCGGAAAACAGAGTCTATCTTAATAGTGCTTTGTTAGTATCTGCAGCTAAATTGGAAGGTATTACGGATATTACAACAGTAACGGAAACTACAACTTTAACATCTCCGTTAACCTTAAATGCATTAGACCCAACTTTTACACCTACCACTGTAACAGTAAATACTGTTGCTGAATTAATGGAAGGTTTACCTGTAAACTACTACCAATATGGTGATTTAAATGCTAATATTTCTTTTACGGACACTAAAGAAGGGGAATTAACAGGTACTGCATTTGAAGAAATATCAACAACAGATAGTGAGAACAATGTGTACATTATAAACTTAGGTAACGAAATACCTACAACAAATAATGGAACAATAAACACGACTGGAGACGCTAGAGGTTTTATGAAGATTAGAGTGTTAACAGACGGAAATAGCTACACGATTCAATATGCTGCATTAAGCAACACTACTGACTTTTCAGAACTAACGGTAAGCAAAGATAGCAACTACAACCTTACTACTGTAAGCTTAACGGATGAGCAAATTGCAACCTTAGAACCAATATCTTCTAATTGGGATATTGATTTTGGTGGTGTATTTTCTTATTATGGTCAGCAAGGTACTTTAGCTGCAGGTTTAACGTATTCGGATTATACATTACACAATACGCTTGGTGGTGTTGGCTTATATGAGATTACTGTTGAAGATGACACAACCCCTAATTATACGAACTTCACATACGATAATATTACGGAAGCAAGTTTTGTTTACAATGATCGTACTATTGTAGGCAGTGGTTGGAGAAGTGTAGATTATATGACTGGGGAAACATCTGTAAGAGAAGACAGGTACTACATTATCAAGGATACGGACGACAATTACTATAAGCTAAGATTCACAGCAGTGGAAAGCCAAACAGGAGAAAGAGGTTATCCACAGTTTCAATATGAATTATTACAATAAACATTCTTAATATTTTATAACATTAGTCTATTATAAAAACGAAAAGCCACTCTTTCAAGAGTGGCTTTTGTTTTTATTTATCGCTTCGTGTCCAATTAATCTAAATGATATATTTCTCTAATATCATTTAGGATTCTTTCAAAATCTATTTTTAAATCTATTAGTTTTCCTGTATGAATATCAAATACCCAACCATGTACTATTAAACCTCTACCACGAACTGCTTTTTGAATAGCAGCCGTTTTAATAAGGTTAACACATTGTTCTTGTACATTTAATTCGATTAAACGTTCGTATTTTTTTTCTTCCTCTTCAATCGCATTCAGTTCTTCGTTATGAATACGGTATACATCGCGAATGTTACGCAACCACGGATTTAATAAACCTAGATCTGCAGATTGCATAGCCGCTTTTACTCCACCACAACCATAATGCCCGCAAACAACAACATGATTTACTTTTAAATGCTCTACAGCATACTCCACAACAGACATCGCGTTTAAATCGGTACCAATCACCATATTAGCAATGTTACGGTGTACAAAAGCATCACCAGGACCTAATCCCATTAATTCTTCTGCTGTAACTCTACTATCGGAGCAACCAATAAATAACAACTCCGGTTTTTGTCCTTCGCCTAATTTATCAAAATAGGAGTCGTCTTCATTTAACTTCGACTTTATCCACGTTTTATTATTTTCAAATACGATATCTAGATTCATTTTTTAAAATTTAGTTTTCGTCTTTTACGTTATCTTTTACCCATTTCACACAACTATCAAAGGTCTTAAAAATATGTTCTTTAGGAATAAGATTTGGAATAATATCAATGCGTTCCATCATATAACTCGGTTGCTTTAATAGCCCAACAAACAATACTTGAATCTTCTTTTTTGACAAATCCTGTAGCACATCTTCCATGGCATACAGTCCAGATTGATCCATATATTGCATACGTCCTAAACGAATAATAACCGTTTTAGCTGTAGAAGGAATTTGATCTGCTAAGCTTTGAAAATCACTTGTAGACCCAAAAAACAAAGGTCCTTTTAGATGTTTAATAAAAACTTCTTCTTTTAATTTTTCAGGAAAAACAGCTTCATCTGCCCAAGCTTTTTCTTTCTTTAAAGACTTCACATCGGATCGTTGCGCAGTTAAATCTCCGATTTTTTTCATAAACATAAGAGAAGCAATTATTAACCCAATACCAACGGCATATACTAAATTCCAAAAAGTAGATAATAGCAATACAACTAACATAATTAAAACTTCAGAACTCATTTTAAATGGTCCAATTTTCATGTCTCTTGGTAAACTTGGTATGGCTTTTAAACCTTTATAATCCATCACACCAATACCAACAGTTACTAGAATACCAGCTAAAACAGCCGCAGGAATTCTGGATGCAATTGGCGCTAAAACTAATAAAATAAACAATAACATAATACCAGCAATCATTCCAGAAAGCTTTGTTTTACCACCAGAATTAATATTAACAACGGTTCTAATAGTTGCTCCAGCTCCTGGTAAACCACCAAATATTGCTGCTATACTATTACCAACACCTTGTCCGATAAGTTCTTTATTAGGCTTATGTTTTGTTTTGGTCATATTATCAGCAACCACACTCGTTAATAAAGAGTCAATGGCTCCTAATAACGCTAAAGTTAAAGCTGTAAAAATATAAGGGGTTATACTAGTAATACTAAAATTGGTAAAAATCTCTAAATTAGGAATTGGTAAGCCTGTAGGTATTTCTTCAATAGGTCTATAATCTAAACCAAAACCAATGGCTACTCCAGACATAACTACTAAAGCGACAAGCGTGCTTGGAACTGCAGTTGTAATGCGTTTAAATCCGTAAATAATAAATATCGTTCCAAGCGCAAGAATAAGCTCTAACCAATTAATTTGCTGAATCGCTTTTGGTAACGATTTCAATGCACCTAAAACACCAGAAGCTTCATTAGAAGCAAGTGTTTTAGATTCTTTTAAGATATCTTCTGCGGTAATTTTACTTCCTCTATCTATGGTTTCTTTAAAATCTTCTAAAACTAGAATACCTTCTCCAGCTTCTTCTTTTAATATATTTTCAAGAATAAGTTCTTCCGCTTGTGGTTTAAATTGTTCCACAAAAACTACATCTTCTTTAGGATAATACCCTAATGCTGGAAGAATTTGCGTGATTAAAATAATAACTCCAATGGCTGTCATAAATCCGGAAACCACAGGATAGGGAATGTATTTTATATACTTCCCAAAACCGAGAACTCCAAGCCCAACCTGAAATAACCCTGCTAATAAAAACACAGTTAAAATTGCTGGTAAAGCTTTAGAAACATCGCCATCATTTAAGGCTATAATTCCTGCAATAACAACCATACTTACCGCTGTCATTGGCGCAGTTGGTCCAGAGATTTGTGTATTAGTACCGCCAAAAAGCGCAGCAAAGAAACTTAAAAAAATCGCACCATAGAGTCCAGCACTTGGACCCAAACCTGATGACACACCAAATGCTAATGCTAATGGTAATGCAACAATTCCTGCTGTGATACCTCCAAAAGCATCTCCTTTAAAATTGGAAAAAAATTTTTTCATATTTTAATATTTTAGTTTCGTTTGTTTTTGTTTGTTTTACAAAATACCTTTTTTCTATTTACTTTAAAAGGAATTTATATTAGAAGTTTACAAATGCAATTATATTTATTTGATCTCTTCCTGAATTTTCAAAAAACTGATTCATATAACCTAATTCTAATTTTAAGTTTTCTGAAAATCTATATCCTAATCCACCATATACTCTGTTTCTATCGAAAACATCCGATTCTGTATTTAAAAATACTTCATTATATGCCGAAAGATATAAAGGATTTTTGCCTTCTTTTTTATTTGAAAGCGGATAATTAAAGCCCAAAAAATATCGCAGTCTCATTTTAAAATCGGCTTCGACAAAACGTTGCTCAAAACGATAACGATGGTTCAATTTAAGCTTCCCTATATTTTGTTTGGACGTAAATTGCTGAAAAATACGATGTTCATTTACCGTTGCCTTTTCATCGGTGTTTCCAATATAATTTTCAGATAAAATATAACCATATCCTAAAAGGATGTTATTTTTACTTTCGTTAAAAGTATAACCTAAACCTGTTCTTAGTAATAGTTGTTCTAAATCGCCTACCGCATCATAATTTCTATATTGCACTTCGTGATGCATATTCCAGGTATTGTTTAATTTTTTGTTTCCAATATAAATTAACCAATTTCCTAAATTACTATCTTGACTTGTAGCAATAAAAGGCAACACCAATATACCTATTAGTGTTGCCATAAAAGTCTTCTTTTTCATAAAAGCTTTTATACTATTTTATTAATAAAAGTTTACCGCACCTGTATTTACATCATACATCGCTCCAATAATTTTAATTTCACCCTTTTTTTCCATTTCGGTAAGTATCGGACTTTCCGCATGAATTCTATCGATCATTAATTGTACATTCATGTGCGATACCTCATCTACAAACGCTAAATTTTTAGAGCTTCTTAAGCTTTCGTCTTTAGGTTCTGTAACGGCATTAACTGCTGGTGTAATTTTTTGAATTAATTTGGTAAGGTTACCCATTTCGGCATGGTCACAAGCTCCTTTTACGGCGCCACAACTTGTATGTCCTAAAACAACAATAAGTTCTGTACCTGCTAATTTACATGCAAATTCCATACTCCCTAAAATATCTTCATTCACAATATTCCCTGCTACACGCACGCTAAAAATATCTCCTAATCCTTGGTCAAAAACCAATTCTGCAGACACACGTGAATCGATACAACTTAAAATAGTTGCAAATGGAAATTGCCCGTCACTAGTATCATTTACTTGCTCTAAAAGGTTACGATTCGCTTTTAAATTATCTTGAAATCTTTGATTTCCTTCTTTTAAATATTGCAATGACTTTTCAGGTGTCATCGTTGCTTGTGTCTCTCTTGTATGCGCTTTCATAAGTTTTAATTTATTAGAATACTAGTTTTGTAGTATCTGGATTTTTTTCTCCGGTTAATAATAAGGATACATTCAGTGTATTTATAATGTCTCTCTTTGTTTTGTTGTTTTTATCTAAACACATCAAGTTTATTTTATTTTTTGATACGTATTTAGATACACTTTCTAATGCTTTATCACTTTGCTCAAAAACATATTCCAAAGTATTTTTAATAGCAGTGGCATCCACTACAGAACTACTATTCGCTGCTTTAACGATATGGAATGTCTTAATTGGTACTTTTGTTTTATTAATTAATTCTTCAATATCCTTTATGTCTAAGGTTTTATCTATAGTATTTAAAACCCCTAATGCCACTTCTTCATTTGGTTGCAGCGCATCTTGACCTCCTGTAATCATAACTGGACCTTTATGCGTTTTTAAAACAAATTCTGTGATATTGTCTCCTATAAAGTTAAGTTTTTTTGCTTTCCTTTTACCAAGCACTATAATATCTGGTTTATGTTCTTGTATATAACTTTCAATTTCATGCTTTAAATTACCAAAAGATAATTTATAATCTATAGGCATGTCAAACTCCTGACTTACAGGTTTTACTATACTTTCTATTTGTTTATCTGTAATTAGATGCTTTTCATTAATAGAACGCATAGTAGACAACTGATTATCTCTTTCTACTATTTCTGTTGGTCTTTTTATATGAAATAAGGTTATTTCACCACCAACCATTTTTGCCAAACTTACCGTACTTTTTAAATCTAAATCTGTCGTTTTTTTTAAATCGGAAAGCAGTAATATTTTGTATTTATTATTTTTCATAGGATTTAACTTAAACTAATATTAGATTTTGGTCTTAATTGAAAGAACTCGATAAAGCTTGGCGGATTTTCAACGACGCCACGTTTTGAAATTAATTTGATATCAATGTTTCTTTCCTTTGCTTTAAAAGCAAAATCCTCAAGAATTTCAATAATATCGTAATCCAGAAATCTTGTTTTTCTAACATCAAACTCTAAATACGTATCTCTTGGTAAGCTATCTAATTCTTTTAAAATAGCTCCTTTGTTAAAGAAGGTTACTTCTTCAGCTAATTCCATTTTAATTCTATGCTTTCCATTACTATTATCTTCAATATGAAGAAAGTGCGAATTTTGGTAGCTTTTCAATAATATAACAACAATACCAACAGCCAATCCTAAACCAATACCAACTAATAAGTCTGTAAACACAATTCCTATTACCGTTACAAAAAACGGAACAGATTGTTTCCAACCTAGACTGTACATCTTCTTAAATAAAGATGGTTTTGCTAGTTTAAAACCTACAATTAATAAAATAGATGCTAGAACCGATAAAGGAATTTTATTTAATAAGGTAGGAATTAGTACTACGGATAGTAATAATAAAAGTCCGTGAATGATGGTAGATAGTTTCGTTTTTCCTCCAGATTGAATATTAGCCGAACTTCTTACAATTACTTGCGTTACTGGAAGACCGCCAACTAATCCAGATAATATATTACCGGCACCTTGCGCTAATAATTCTCTATTGGTAGGTGTTACGTTTTTGTCTGGATCAATTTTATCGGATGCTTCTACACACAATAAAGTCTCTAAACTCGCTACTAATGCAATGGTAAAAGCAACAACCCATACTTGTGGATTTGTAATTGCTGCAAAGTTTGGAAAACTAAACTGCCCTATAAAAGAATCTAAATCTTCTGGAATTGGAACACGAACCATGTGGTTTGCTCCAATAGATAATACCTCGTGATTTTGAGTAAGTATAAAAAATAATATACCTAATACTACCACAACAAAAGGACCTTGAATGACTTCGAAAAATTTTCCTTTTTTACTTAATATTTTATCCCAAAATATCAAAAGTAACAAACTAATAAGACCAATTAAAGCAGCTCCAGGATGGATATTATTTAGCATTGTAAACAATTCTGAAAAGGTATTTCCTCCATCTATTTCAAAAAATTCTAAATCCCAAGCCGATCCTTCATCATAGCCAAAAAAGTTAGGGATTTGTTTTAAAATAATGATAATACCAATACCTGTAAGCATTCCTTTAATGACAGATGACGGAAAATAATAACCAATAATTCCGGCTTTTAGAATACCAAAAAGTAATTGAATAACACCTCCTAAAACAACAGCAACTAAAAAGTTTTCATACCCTCCTAAAGTTCCAATTGCTGTTAACACAATTGCTGCAAGCCCAGCAGCAGGGCCACTTACGCCAATTTTAGAACCACTTAAGGCTCCTACTACTATTCCTCCTATAATTCCTGCTATAACTCCTGAAAAAAGTGGGGCTCCACTGGCTAATGCAATACCTAGACATAAAGGTAATGCAACAAAAAATACGACGACACTTGCAGGCAAGTCGCTTTTTAATGTTTTAAACATATATACATACTGATTTTACACTATTGATTCTTTTTTTATGTATCAATAGTTATTTTTAATATTTTTTTGGGACAATAAATGCCTAACGAATAAAATATTAAATAAAATCTGGTGGTGGAGAAATGATGTTGAAATGCGGATTCAGGTAATTTTTAAAGAAATAACCTAATTCATTACTTTTAAATAAATCGCTTAGAGGAATAAATTCGTTATTTGTTTCCGAAAAAACGACTTCGAAATTATTGTTTTCTTCCTCTTCAGAAAGGCTATAAAAAACGGAAATATCTATCGTATCATCTAATGCTACAATTATAGATGGCATTGTAATTATTGCCATAAATAACATAGTAAAAAATATAGAAATGTTCCTTTTTTGCATCCTTTAAATTAAATCAAGATGCAAATATATAACTATAGAAGTATTTTATTGTTAAGGAAAAATTAAATTTCATTTAATGCTTTAATATCATCATTAGAAATCCAACCCACTTTACCGTCTGTAAGCTTAATTTTTTTCCAATTATTTACGGTATCTAAAATTAAAACTTTAGTTCCTTCATGCAATCTAAAAGATTCTTCGCTTCTTAAATTGGGTTCACTTTTAACTAAAGCTTCTTGTGAAAAGACAATGGCAGGTTTATTATTTTTATCGATGTCGAATTTATGAAACGCAAAAAACAACAGGATAAAAGATAAAAACAAAAAGCTAG
This sequence comes from Oceanihabitans sp., assembly GCA_018067265.1. GTDB lineage: Bacteria > Bacteroidota > Bacteroidia > Flavobacteriales > Flavobacteriaceae > Oceanihabitans. The sequence continues at coordinate 8,906 of JAGPUY010000008.1, forward strand.
AACCACCAATAAACGCGAGTCTTTTTCTATTTGTAGAAGAACTAAAATAATACAACAAAGACAATAGTACAAACAATAACATAGCCGCAACACTAGCATACCCCCAAGCATTAAAACTCATTGCGTTTGTTAGGCTCTTTACTAACTTAGACACACCAACTTCTGGCACAACATCTATAGCGTCTACAGTCATGTTTCTTGCAAATGCGATATTGTTTTGTATTTCTTTATCGTTTGGAGAAAGCGCTAAAGCTTTTTCAAAATAAAAAATACTTGGCGCAATATTATTAAGTTTATAGTGCGCATTCCCGAGATTAAAATACAACGAAGCAGAGTGCTTTTTAGCATCTAAAATACTTTCATATTTAGTAATTGCTTCGGTAAACTTCCCTTCATTATACAACGTGTTTCCTTCTTCAAAAAGCGTGTTGTTTTGTGCTAAGGAAAGCGTAGTTAGTAAAAAAGTTACTATGTAAATTAATTGTTTCATTTGTGTTTTCTATAAAACCCTTTCGACTATTTTTTCGATGTATCGGAATACATTCTCCTTCCTTTGGTATTCTAGTATTATTACGGGAAAGGCGTTTAAATGTTTATCTTATTTGCTTATCTATTTCTGAAATCGTTCTAGCTGCTTTTTCATAATCTTGTTGCATTTCTACTTGTGTAATTGGTGTATAACGAGCCAATTCACAGTTTTTCAAGATGCTAACAAACTCTAAAACCGTAGTATTCTCTACTTCTCTTTCGTTTAATATTTCGGTAATCTTATCTTTACTAAAATCACTAGTTTCTATTTGCAGCTTGGCTTTTAAATAATTATGTAAAGCTTTTTCAAGCGCTACATAAAAAGCTTCTTTTTGGCCTAAAGCACGTTTTGCTACACTTAAATA
>JAGPUY010000023.1 GCA_018067265.1 Oceanihabitans sp.
GACAACCTCGATTAAAATAACTTAAATATCAAATAGAAATGCAATGTCATTCCGACTGCAATGGAGGAATCTCTATCAAACAAGAACGATCCACAATAGATTTCTCGACAAGCTCGAAATGACAACCTCGATTAAAATAACTTAAATATCAAATAGAAATGCAATGTCATTCCGACTGCAATGGAGGAATCTCTATCCTAATAACTTCTTATATTAGATTTATCGACAAGCTCGAAATGACAACGCAACTTCGAAATGACAAACAAATTTTAGAAAGAGTTCAAACCAAAAAAAAATCCGAAGTGTTTGCTTCGGATTTTTTTATCAATCTATTGCTGTTAATTTAAAGTATATTCCAAAAGTGTATTTGTACCATCTGGATGTTCATAATCTATCATTCCAACATCTTTAGCATAATAGTATTGTGATGTAATGGATTGTCCTGGAGCGGTTGTAACTAATTCAATATGAATTACATTACTGTAATTTTCACCCGATACCGTTCTTGTAATATCTCGTTCTTTCATTTCAAAAGAATACAAAGCATTTACCTCAGTATCCGGTACTCCTGCTGCATCATAATTTATAGTATACGTAACATCCGATTCCCAGGTCTCCCCTATTATGGCATCGTCTTTAATCATATTAATAATGAATGGTGTAGCTGTAAAACCAATACCTGCAATGTCTCCAGAAAATTGAGCTCTTAAATAGTAATTGGGACCGCTTTTTCTAATCCATGAAGGGTAACCATATAATTGATCAAAAGCGAAATACTCTGTGCCATCTATTGTTTCCATTCCTGTTATTGTATAGGTTTCTATAACACTATTAAAAGTGTTATAAGTCCAAGAATTTCCTATCGCTCTTGGCCAATAATCAGATTCTGCAGTACTTGTGCAATTTAAACCGTCAATCATTGTTTGCAAGCTTCCGTCTGCATCTCCACATTCTGTAATCTCATTCTGCAAAGCCGCTTTGTATGCAGTACACAATGTAGTATTTGTAGTATCTGCATTATATGCAGTTTCGGCATTCGTTGTAGCCGTCTGAGCTGTTGTACAATCGTCTGAAATTGCTGGGCAACCTAAAGATTCTAATAAAGTTTGTATCGCTCCCGTATCGTCACCACAAGCATCAATCATGTTTTGTAGTGCAACTGCATAGGCATTACAAACTACACTATAACTCACATCGTCTGTTGCTGTCGTTCCATACGTTGCTGAAGCGGTAGCAAGGCTCTGGGTAGCCTCTACACATGTTACACCACTTCCTCCGTCATCGGTTACAAATTCGCCTTCTAAGGGTTCATCATCACAAGAAGTGATTGTAAATACGAATAATGATAAAATAAAAATGCTAACAATCTTTAAACTTTTCATGCTTTTTTTGTTGAAATTAATTTTAATTATAGACAAACATAGTAAAATATTTTAACCTACTTCTTCTTTAGGCACTCTAAGTAAGAGTACTATTCCGATTAAAAAGAAAACAAATAAAAACAATATGGCATTACGCATGCTTCCTGTAAGTTGATCTATCGTTGCAAATATGACCATACCAATTACAATTCCTATCTTTTCAGCGACATCAAAAAAGCTAAAATACGATGTGGTATCTTCCGTTTCTGGTAAAAATTTAGAATACGTAGAACGCGCTAAGGCTTGAATTCCTCCCATTACTAATCCTACAAAACCGGCAGCTAAATAAAACTGAAAAGGCGTTTGCATAAAATACGCATAGAAACATAACCCCATCCAGATTACATTTACTACAATAAGTGTTTTTATATTTCCAAATTTAGAAGAAGCTTTAGAAGTTAAAAAAGCACCAAGTATTGCTACCAATTGAATGACTAAAATACTAACTATTAATCCTGTAGTTTTATCGCTATCAGTTCCCCAAGCAATCTCTTCCTCTCCAAAATAAACAGCGACTAACATAATAGTTTGCACCGCCATACTAAAGACAAAAAAAGCAACTAAATACCGTTTTAATCTTAGGTTCTCTTTTAGTTCTCCCCAAACAATTCGCAATTCTTTTAAACCATTAAAAACTACATCTTTTGTTACTTTATGACCAGAAGAAACACCGTTTGGAAGAATATAAAAGGTGTATTGGCTAAATAAAATCCACCATAAACCTACCGTAATAAAAGAGTAACGCATCATCTGCATTTTTGCTTCACCAGTATCTTGACTCATTACCATTGCTAGATTAGCGATTAATAATAAAACGCTACCCACATAACCAAAACTAAAGCCTTTGGCGCTAATACTATCTTGTTGTTCTGGGTATGCTATATCTGGCAAATAGGAATTATAGAAAACCAAGCTTCCCCAATACCCTATTAAGCCCATAAAATAAAACAACAAACTGAGATGTATATTTTCTAAACTAAACCAATATAAACCAATGCAACCGAAGCCTCCAACATAACAAAAGAACTTCATGAAATTCTTTTTATTACCCACATAATCTGCAATACCAGAAAGAATTGGGGACGTAAAAGTCACTACTAAAAAAGTGAAAGCGGTAACATATGTAATTAATGCGGTGCTTTTAAAATCCATCCCAAAAGCATGTACATTCTTTATTTCACTAAGAAATAATGCGGAATAGAATATTGGGAATATAGAGGATGCAATGGTAAGTGTGTATACTGAGTTTGCCCAATCGTAAAAAGCCCAGGCATTTAGAAGTTTTTTACTTCCTTTTTCAAGTTTATTCATAAAAAAAGCTGCTCTTTTTTGGAGCAGCTTCTAATGTAAACAAATATTTTTAATTAGTACGAGAAACTAGTAACAGGTCTAAAAGATTGTACACCAAACTTTTTAGATTCTGCAATAGCTTGCGGTGCTAATGCTTTTAAATTCGCAATTCTACTATCATTAGATGGGTGCGTGCTTAACATTTCTGGTGGTGCTTCACCGCCACTGTTTGCTTTCATTCTAACCCAAAGATTAGAGGCTTCTGTAGGATCATAACCTGCAATCCCCATTAAGTATAAACCAATTTTATCTGCTTCTGTTTCATGGCTTCTACTAAAAGGAAGCATTCCTAAAACATTAGAACCTACGCCATAATATTGATTAAAAGCGTCTCTAGTTTGATCATCTTGAATAGCAACATTTCCAGCAACCGCTAAGCCTTGTTGTATATACGAAGCGCTCATACGTTGTTGTCCGTGATTTGCTAATGCATGTGCTACCTCATGCCCCATTATTGCGGCAACGCCTGTTTCACTTTGTGCTATTGGTAAGATTCCGGTATAGAAAACTATTTTTCCTCCAGGCATACACCAAGCATTCACAGTAGCGTCATCTATTAAATTATATTCCCATTTGTAATCTGCTAAATACCCTTGATGTCCATTTGCATTTAACCAACGTTCTGCCGCAACAGCAATACGTTGACCAACTCTAGTAATCATATCTGCTCTAGCGGTTCCTGTTTCTACTTTGCTTTCGGATAATACTTGATTATATTGCGCAAATGCTGTTGGAAACAATTGCGAATTTGGCACTAATGCCATCGTCTGTTTTCCTGTAAAAGGATTAGTAGCACAAGACAAAAAAACTGCAATGGTACTACATGCAATTATTACGTTTTTAAATTTCATTTAGGTACGTTTTTTAATTAATCTCGTTAAAGTTAATGAAAGTTAACCAATAACTAATTTTCTATATCGTAATAGAGTGTCATATATTCTATTAAGTGTCACTATTTACCGATAATGTGTATTTCTGTAAACTCTTTATCTACAGAAAGCGATTGCGATTCTAGATTTACACTTTCTAAATTAATTTCGACATTATCTATTTGTACCGAAGTAATTTGAAAAGGTAAATTATGCAATACGAGATTAAACTTAGTATAATCTGCGTTAAAATCTCCACGTTTATGTTGCTGAAGAATTAATTCTTCCTTTTTACCGGTTACTTTAAAAGTACGTAAACTAAATCTTCCTTTCTTATAATCATAGCCATCATGGGCATCATCATATAATTTTGAAGATTCTTTACCTTCTTTATAGTACACATCTAAAGTGATTGCATCAAACTTCTTTTCATCTACATATTGCTGTACTGGGTATTTCGGAATTACAGCGCCTTCTTTAATAAACATTGGCATACTATCTAATTCTGCATCTACCCATACTTCTCTTCCTCCTTCAATGACTTCGTCTGTCCAGAAATTATACCATTTCCCTCTAGGGACATACATTCTTCTTCCTTTGCCATTTGGTTCTAAAATAGGACAAACTAAAATTTGTTCACCGTACACAAACTCATCACTTCTATAGTGCGTAGCTGTATCTTCCTGATCGTATAAAACTAAGGATTTTAAGATCGGTGTTCCGTCATTGATATATTTCCAAAAAGCGGTATATAAATAAGGTAATAATTGGTATCTAATTTCCACAAACTTTCTTACAATATCGGTAATTTCCTCTCCGAAAACCCAAGGTTCTTGATCGCCATGATCTCCAGAAGAATGTACTCTACAAAAGGCATGAAACACACCTAATTGAATCCATCTTGCAAATAATTCTCCTTGTGGTTGTTCTGCGAAACCTCCAATATCACTTCCTGCAAAAGAAAATCCAGACATGGCCATACGCTGTGCTTGGTTATTCGCAATTGCTAAATGTTCCCAAGTTGCTACGTTATCTCCCATCCAAGTAGAAGTATATCTTTGTGCACCAGAATATGCCGATCTTGTAATTACAAAAGGTCTTTTGGGATACGCGTATTTCTTTAAACCATGGTAGGTTGCTCGCGCCATTTGTGTTCCATAAATATTATGTGCTTTTCTATGCGAACAAGGATTCCCATCGTAATCATGACGCACATCATCTGGAAATGATTTATTAGGAACGTCCATTACAGCGGGCTCGTTCATATCATTCCACACGCCTTTTACACCAATATCTTCAATTAATTCTTGAAATAAACTAGACCACCATTCTCTTACTTCTGGTCTTGTGTAGTCTGGGAAATAACATTCTCCAGGCCAAACTTTACCTTTCATATAAGGTCCATCGGCACGCTTACAAAAATAATCTTTATCTAATCCTTCTTTAAAAACAGCATAATCTAAATCTATTTTAATCCCTGGATCTATAATTACTACCGTTTTAAAACCATCTTCTTCTAGTTCCTTCACCATTCTTTTTGGGTCTGGAAAGAGTTTTTTATCCCAAGTAAAACAACGAAAACCATCCATATAATCGATATCCAAATAGATAGCATCACAAGGAATTTTTAAATCTCTAAAGGTTTTGGTTACTTCTTTTACGTTCGCTTCTGGATAATACGACCATTTACATTGGTGAAAACCTAATGCCCATAAAGGAGGCAACGTATGTGGTTTCCCTGTTAAATCGGTGTAATTTTTAACAACATCTTCCATTTGCGGACCATAGATGAAATAATAATTCATTTCTCCACCTTGTGCCCAAAAACTAGTTACATTTCTTCTTTCGTGGGCAAAATCGAAATGCGTTTTAAAGGTATTATCAAAGAAAACACCATAGGCTTTATTGTCTTGTATTGCCGTATAAAAAGGAATTGCTTTGTAAATAGGATCTGTATTTTTACCAAAAGCATAAGAATCTGTTGCCCAGTTTTCGAAACGTTTTCCTTTTAGATTTACATCTACCGGTTTATCTCCTAAACCATAAAAACTTTCTGCTTTCTGGCAAGCCTTACTCATTTTTACAATATCTCCTCCATATTCATAACTCTCTTCCCAATGGAAACCAATTTCATCTTGATTAATTAGTTTGTTGTCCACAGCATCAAATAAAGCCACTTGTAGGCCTAACTTCTCAACCTTACAAATTAATTTAGAAGTAGTAATAATATAATGCGTATCGTCTTCTGTTACATCTAAAAAATTATAACCTCTACTAGCATGGATAGTAACTCCATAAGAAAAATCATTTTCAAATTTCCCTGTTGTGCTATATCTAAATCGGATAACACTATCTCTAACAACGGTTATTTGGAGTACAACTCCGTTTTTTGTAGAAAAATGTAAGGTATCTACATCTTTCTTATATTTTATTATTTCTGAAGGAAATAGATTCCCTTTTTGTTCCAATTCTGTATTTACAATCATCTTGCAATCTTTTAAGTAGTATGTAAAAAAACATAAAAAAACGTTGTAAAAAAAACTATACTATTAGTTCTTATAACTTATTATTAACTACATCGTTTTAGTGTGTAAATTTTATTAAATTTTTAAAAAAGAAGCTTAAAAAAGAGATTTATTTTATTGATATTTAAATGCTAACATGCTTAAAGGAGGAATACTTATGGCTACTGAATTTTTTCTGTTTTGCCATTTTTTTGCTTCCGAAGTAAGGGTTTTATTCTTAAAATCTCCGGTACCAAAATATTCTTTTTCATTGCTATTAAACACCTCTTTTAATTTTCCTTTTTTAGGAAGACCAATACGATAGCCTTCTCTAGGAACCGGAGTCATATTACAAGCAATAATTAGGTTGTCTTTAGGTTTCTTTCCTTTTCTAATATATACCAATACCGAATTTTCTGCATCGTTATAATCGATCCACTCAAAACCTTCTTGTTCAAATTGCTTTTCATGTAAAGCAGGTTCCGTTTTATATAACGTATTTAAGTCTTTTATCAGTTTTTGTACGCCTTTATGTGGTTTGTATTGCAGTAAATGCCAATCTAAACTGGTTTGAAAATTCCATTCTTCACTTTGTCCGAATTCTGCACCTTGAAACAATAATTTTGTTCCTGGATGTGTAAACATATAACCATAAAGCAAACGCAAATTGGCAAATTTTTGCCATTCGTCACCAGGCATTCTATTTAGAATCGATTTTTTACCATATACCACTTCATCATGGCTTAGTGGTAACATAAAATTTTCTGTAAACGCATAGGTCATACTAAACGTCAAATCATTTTGGTGGTGTTTTCGATACGCTGGATCTTTAGCAAAGTAATCTAAGGTATCATGCATCCAACCCATCATCCATTTCATACCAAATCCTAAACCTCCTAAGAAAACAGGTTTAGAAACTCCTGGAAAGGACGTAGATTCTTCTGCAATTGCTGGCACATCTGGAAACGTGCCGTAAACAGCTTCGTTTAACTCTTTCATAAATGCAATG
>JAGPUY010000025.1 GCA_018067265.1 Oceanihabitans sp.
TAGTGATGCGTTTCAAGAAACAGATATTGTTGGTATTTCAACGCCAGTTACCAAATGGAATTGCCAAGTAACCAAAGCTTCCGATATTCCGGAAGTGATGGCAAAAGCATTTTACATTGCTAAAAGTGGTCGCCCAGGACCCGTTTTAGTGGACATTACTAAAGATGCACAATTTGAAGAATTCGATTTTAAATATAAAAAATGTACAGGAGTCAGAAGTTATATTCCGGTACCTAAAACAGAAATAGCATCGGTAGAAGCAGCTGCAAAATTAATTAATGCCGCTAAAAAACCAATGGTAGTTTGGGGGCAAGGTGTAATTTTAAGTAAAGCAGAAGAAGCTTTTAAAGCCGTGATTGAAAAAGCGGGGATTCCTTCCGCTTGGACCATTATGGGAGCTTCAGCAATACCAACATCACATCCTTTAAATATAGGTATGGTTGGTATGCATGGTAATTATGCGCCAAATGTTTTAACCAATCAATGTGATCTTTTAATTGCTATCGGAATGCGTTTTGACGATCGTGTTACTGGTAAATTAGATGAATATGCTGCACAAGCAAAAGTGATTCATTTTGAAATAGATCCTGCAGAAATAAATAAAAATGTAAAAGCAGATGTAGCAGTTTTAGGCGATGCAAAAGCGAGCTTAGAAGCAATACTTCCGTTATTAAATAAAAACACGCATCCAGAATGGCATCAAAAATTTAAGGATTTATATGCTATTGAGTTTGAAAAAGTAATTAAAGACGACTTGCATCCTACTAAAGAAGGATTAACGATGGGTGAAGTTATAAACCAAATAAATATACAGTCTAAAGGCGAAGCTGCCATTGTAAGTGATGTTGGTCAGCACCAAATGATTGCTTGTCGTTATGCCAAGTTTAATCAAACCAAAAGTAATATTACTTCTGGAGGTTTAGGTACTATGGGCTTTGGTCTGCCGGCTGCTATTGGCGCTAAAATGGCACGACCAGAACGCGAAGTGGTTTCTATTTCTGGAGATGGTGGTTATCAAATGACGATTCAAGAATTAGGTACTATTTTTCAGCAAAAAGCAGCAGTCAAAATTGTGGTGTTAAATAACGAGTTTTTAGGAATGGTGCGCCAATGGCAACAACTATTTTTCGATAAACGCTATGCCTCTACAGAAATGACAAATCCAGATTTTGTAGCCATTGCAAAAGGGTATTATTTAAATGCTAGAAGAGTTACTAAACGAGAAGAATTAGCAGAAGCTGTAGCAGAAATGATGGCAAGTAAAGAAGCTTACTTTTTGGAAGTTTGTGTAGAAAAAGAGGGAAATGTATTTCCTATGATACCAACAGGAGCTTCGGTTTCCGATATAAGATTAGAGTAATGTTCTTTCGAGTATATTTCAAAGAAGTATCCATGATTTGAAATGGAACGGAAAGAATTCATAAATAAAAATGCTAAAGGCAAGTAGCCAAAAGCTAAAAGCATAAAGTAAATGAGCACAGAAAAACAACTATTTACAGTTTCCATTTATACGGAAAATAATATAGGATTGTTGAATAGAATTTCAGCGATTTTTCAAAGAAGACATATAAATATCGAGAGTTTAAATACTTCTCCTTCCGAAATTGAAAGTGTTTCTAGATTTACTATTGTGGTAAATATGACCGAAGAAAACATGAAGAAAATTATTGGTCAAATAGAAAAACAAGTAGAGGTTATTAAGGCGTACTGTCACACCGAGGAGGATATTATTTATCAAGAGTCGTGCATCTTTAAAATGAAATCGGGTTTATTGTTTGATGAACGCGAAATTCAGAATATAATTAAAGAAAGTAATGCCAGAATAGTAACCGTTAATCGCGAGTTTTTTGTGATTGAAAAATCTGGAAGAAAAGAAGAAATAGAATTATTATATAGAGAATTAAGTGCTTTTGGGATTATGCAATTTACACGTTCGGGACGTATTGCAGTATCGAAAGAAGAAATGAAAATATCAACGATGCTAGAAGCATTCCAATATTAAAACGAAAAAGAAATAAGAGAATAAAGTAAAGAAAACAGAAACCATAATGATGCATTTAAATTGTGTCCTTTCTCTTTTTTCTTTCTTTTATTTTCTCAAAAATCAAAAACAATGTCAAATTACTTTAACACATTATCATTAAGAAATCAATTAGATCAATTAGGGAAATGTAGATTCATGGATGCTTCAGAGTTTGAAGATGGTGTAAACGCATTAAAAGGAAAAAAAATAGTAATTATTGGTTGTGGCGCACAAGGTTTAAATCAAGGTTTAAATATGCGTGATTCGGGATTAGATATTTCGTATACACTAAGACAAGTTGCCATTGATGAGCAAAGAGAGTCTTTTAAAAATGCAAATTCTAATGGGTTTACGGTTGGTACGTATGAGGAATTAATTCCGACAGCAGATTTAGTTTTAAACTTAACTCCAGATAAGCAACATACAAATGTGGTAAAAGCAGTAATGCCTTTAATGAAAAAAGGAGCAACATTAAGCTATTCTCACGGATTTAATATTGTAGAAGAAGGAACGCAAGTTCGTGAAGATTTAACCGTTATTATGGTGGCACCTAAATGTCCGGGAACAGAAGTTCGAGAAGAATATAAACGTGGTTTTGGAGTACCAACATTAATTGCTGTGCACCCAGAAAACGATCCAGAAAATAAAGGTTGGGCACAAGCAAAAGCCTACGCCGTTGCAACTGGTGGAGATAAAGCAGGCGTATTACAGTCTTCCTTTGTTGCGGAGGTAAAAAGTGATTTAATGGGAGAGCAAACTATTTTATGTGGTTTGTTGCAAACAGGAGCAATCTTATCTTTTGATAAAATGGTTGCAGAAGGAATAGAAGCTGGTTATGCTGCAAAATTAATTCAGTATGGTTGGGAAACCATTACCGAAGCTTTAAAGCATGGTGGAATCACCAATATGATGGATCGTTTATCGAATCCTGCAAAAATAAAAGCATACCAATTATCGGAAGAATTAAAAGATATCATGCGTCCATTATTTGAAAAGCATATGGACGATATTATCTCTGGTCATTTCTCTAAAACCATGATGGAAGATTGGGCAAATGATGATGTAAACCTTTTAAAATGGAGAGCAGCAACTGGAGAAACAGCATTCGAAAAAACCGCTTTAACACCAGGCCATATTTCCGAACAAGAATATTTTGATCATGGTGTTTTATTAGTTGCCTTTGTGAAATCAGGAGTAGAATTAGCTTTCGAATCTATGATTAGCGCAGGTATTATTGAAGATTCAGCGTATTACGAATCGTTACACGAATTACCATTAATAGCAAATACCATTGCTAGAAAAAAATTATTTGAAATGAACCGAGTAATTTCAGATACTGCAGAATATGGTTGTTATTTATTTGATCATGCTTGTAAGCCGTTACTAGCCGATTTCATGAAAACAGTAGATACAGATATTATTGGTAAATCCTTTTCTACTGCAAATGGAGTAGATAACTTAGAATTAATAGCGGTAAATGATGCGATTAGAAATCATCCAATTGAAGCTGTAGGTAAGCGTTTAAGAGCTGCAATGACAGCAATGAAAATTATAAAATCAGATGTAAAAACGGAAGATTCTGTTTTAGCATAAAAAAGAGTATATCCTGCAAGGTTTCAAAAAACCTTGTAGGTTTAAAAATAATCCTACCAGTATTCGGGATTGTCATAGTAAATAAAAGATAAAAGTCCCCTTTGGGGATTTAGGGGAATGGAAGAAACCAAAACAACATACAGACCAACACTAGAAGCTATAGAAGCTGCCGCCGAAAGGCTAAAAGGGATTGCAACAGTCACGCCTTTAGTTAGAAACGCACGCTATTCTAAGCATTTTGGTGCTAATATTTTTTTTAAAAGAGAGGATTTACAAGAAGTGCGTTCATATAAAATCCGTGGATCTTATAATAAAATTGCTTCTTTGAGTCCTACGCAAATAGAGAATGAAATTGTTTGTGCCAGTGCAGGAAATCATGCGCAAGGCGTTGCTATTTCGTGCAAGCTTTTAAAAATAAAAGGAACGATTTTTATGCCTTCTCCAACACCTAATCAGAAAATTGAGCAGGTAAAAATGTTTGGTGAAGAATATGTAGATGTTATTTTGGTTGGGGATACGTTTGATGATGCCAGTCATGCGGCAATGGAAGAATGCGAACGTTTAAATAAAACGTTTATTCATCCTTTTAATGATGAGAAAGTGATTGAAGGACAAGCAACCGTTGGTTTAGAAATTATAGATCAAGCAGAATCACATCCTATCGATTATGTTTTTGTACCGGTTGGTGGTGGCGGACTTGCATCTGGGTTATCCTCTGTTTTTAAAATTTTATCTCCGCAAACAAAAATTATTAGTGTCGAGCCAAAAGGTGCGCCTGCTATGTTAACTTCTATTCGAGCAAATAGAAATATCGAATTAAAAACCATAGACAGCTTTGTCGATGGTGCTGCCGTGAAACGCGTTGGAGATTTAAATTTTGCAATTTGTAAAGAGACATTGCATCGCGTGGTTACCGTAGATGAAGGTAAGGTTTGCCAAACAATTTTAGAGTTATATAATAAAGACGCTATTATTGTGGAGCCAGCAGGTGCCTTAAGTCTTTCTGCATTAGAGCAGTTTTCCGACGAAATAAAAGGTAAAAATGTGGTTTGCGTAATTAGCGGAAGTAATAACGATATCACACGTACTGCAGAAATCAAAGAACGCGCACTATTGTATGCGAATTTAAAACACTATTTTATTGTGAAATTCCCACAGCGTTCGGGAGCTTTAAGAGATTTTGTCGTGGATATTTTAGGTCCGAATGATGATATTACACATTTTGAATATACCAAAAAAGCAAACCGTGAAAATGATGTGGCTGTCGTTGGATTAGAGTTAAAATCTCCAGACGATTTAGAGCCATTAATTACTAAAATGAAACTCCATAATTTTTATGGAGACTATTTAAATAATAAACCAGATTTATTTCAATTCTTAGTTTAAAAAAATATATAAAATGAGCATTCCTAAAGCGTATCAGATAAATGAAATTTTAAATCAAAAAACCTATTTAGTAGGTGGGGAATTGAAACCTTGGGCAGGCGAAACTTCACAAGTGTTTTCCACCATATCTTCCACAGAAGATTATAAACCTACTTTATTGGGAAGCATTCCAACTTTAGGTGAAAAAGAAGCTTTAGAGGCTTTAGATGCTGCATCATTAGCATATAATAAAGGGCAAGGTTTATGGCCAACCATGAAAGTGGTAGATCGTATTGCTTGTATGGAAAAGTTTGTTTCGCAAATGAAAACCAAACGAGCAGAAATAGTGAAGCTCTTAATGTGGGAAATTGGTAAAAATCTGCCAGATTCTGAAAAAGAGTTTGATAGAACAGTGGAGTATATTTATGATACTATTGAAGACTATAAACAAATGGATCGCGATAGTGCGAAGTTTGAAAAAAATGCCGGAGTAAACGCACATATTCGTCGTGGACCTTTAGGTGTTGTTCTGTGTTTAGGACCTTATAACTATCCTTTAAATGAAACCTTTGCGCTTTTAATTCCTGCTTTAATTATGGGAAATACAGCCGTTTTTAAGCCAGCAAAGCACGGTGTTTTATTAATTTCACCTTTATTGGAAGCTTTCCAAACTAGTTTTCCAAAAGGTGTTGTTAATATTATTTATGGAAGAGGAAGAACGGTGGCAACGCCAATCATGCAGTCTGGTAAAGTAGATGTTCTCGCTTTAATAGGAAATAGTAAATCGGCAAATGCGTTACAGAATCAACATCCAAAAAGCAATAGACTGCGTTTGGTTTTAGGTTTGGAAGCTAAAAATCCTGCGATTGTATTAAAAGATGCGGATTTAGATTTAGCAATTGACGAATGTATTGCTGGATCTACATCTTTTAACGGACAGCGTTGTACTGCATTAAAAGTGCTATATGTACATGAAGATGTGGTAGAAGAATTTAATAAACGCTTCTCTGCAAAAGTAGATGCCCTTCCATTTGGAAATCCTTGGGAAGATGGTGCAAAATTAACACCATTACCAGAACCAGATAAACCAGCGTATATTCAAGAATTAATTGATGATGCTACTGCAAAAGGAGCAAAAGTCATTAATGCAAAAGGAGGAGAAACTACAGATAATTATATTTTCCCTGCAGTGTTGTTTCCAGTAACTAAAGACATGCGCGTATTTCAAGAAGAGCAATTCGGACCAGTAATTCCTGTGGTTCCTTTTAGTGATATTGAAGAACCTTTAGATGATATGGCGGCTTCTAATTACGGACAGCAAGTAAGCTTGTTTGGTCAAGATGTGAAAACACTAGCGCCTTTAATAGATACCTTGGTAAACTTAGTCTGTCGTGTAAACTTAAATAGTTCTTGTCAGCGTGGACCAGATGTCTATCCTTTTACAGGAAGAAAAGATTCTGCTGTGGCAACATTAAGTGTGCATGATGCCTTGCGTTCTTTTTCTATTAGAACGTTTGTAGCGTCTAAAGACAACGATTATAATAATGCTATTTTAAAGGAATTGTTAGATTCTAGAGCTTCTAATTTTGTGAGCACCGATTATATTTTATAGTTTTTTTAATGCGGTAAAGCCTAATAATGAGATTTGTATAATTATTAGGCTTAAGAATAACGATTATCATAATAATTCATATAAAATGAATATTTTCTTAGTTCGTATCAAATTAATGTATAGTTTTACATTATGATTACATCAATAAATAAAAACGAAACACCCATAAGTTTACCAGTGCGTAGACGCTGTCGCTAATACGCATACTTCAAGCTATTTCGTTAACCGTTTTTATTTTTTTTACATTGAACAATCCATCACAAATATTTACAGTATTAAATATAGTTATTAGAAATAATAACAGGATAGACATACGTCCAATTTTCCGTCGTCGCCCTTAGGGTGTACTTCTATATATAGAACTAAGGTGAGTCCGGTTCTGCTTTCAGAAAAAATCAAAATCATCATATTTATAATTTAAAATCAATTACAATGGAAATTGTTATTGCGAATAAATCACATAGTATTTACGCAGACATTATTTGCGAAACTATTGCAGATGCAGCTCAAGTTAGAGGGACTGGGATTGCGAAACGCAAACCAGAATACGTGATTACCAAAATGGAAAATGGTAATGCGGTTATTGCTTTAGACGGCGATAAGTTTGCTGGTTTTTGCTACATAGAACAATGGAGTCATGGTAAATTTGTAGCCAACTCTGGTCTAATTGTGCATCCGGATTATAGAAATATAGGTCTTGCGAAACAAATTAAAAAGAAAATATTCGAGCATTCTAGAACCAAGTTTCCAGAAGCAAAAGTCTTTAGTATTACTACGGGCTTAGCGGTGATGAAAATGAATAGCGACTTAGGGTATAAGCCGGTTACGTTTTCAGAATTAACAGCGGATCAATCCTTTTGGAACGGTTGTCAAACCTGCAAAAATTTCGATGTTTTAACTAGAACAGAGCAAAAAATGTGCTTGTGTACTGGTATGCTGTATGATCCTTCTAAAGAAGTAAAAAAAACACACGAGCATACTTACGATAAAAAAGTATGGACAAGATTAAAGAATATTAAACAATCGATGTTCCTAAAAAAAGATAAACAATGAAAAAATTAGTCATAGCATATAGTGGAGGATTAGATACTTCGTATTGCGCAGTAAGTTTAAGTAAAGCAGGATACGACGTACATGCGGTGAGTGTGAATACTGGTGGTTTTACTTCAGAAGAAATAAAAGAGATTGAAAGTAACGCCTACAAAATGGGCGTTTCTACTTACAAAAATATCGATGCGGTTGCTACTTTTTATCAAAAAGTAGTGAAGTATTTAATTTTTGGAAATGTACTTAAAAATAATACATATCCTTTATCTGTAAGTGCAGAGCGTATCATTCAAGCCATCGAAATTGTCGAATACGCAAAAAGTATTGGTGCAGAATATATTGCCCACGGAAGCACAGGAGCAGGAAACGATCAGGTGCGTTTTGATATGATTTTTCAAACGTTAGCACCGCATATAGAAATCATTACACCAATTAGAGATGGAAAATTAACCAGACAACAAGAGATTGATTACCTTAAGGAAAACGGTATCGAAGCGTCTTGGGAAAAAGCAAAATACTCGGTCAATAAAGGACTTTGGGGAACAAGTGTTGGTGGAGCAGAAACCTTAACGTCGGAAAAAGCATTGCCCGAAGCTGCTTATCCTTCGCAATTAAAAAAAGAAGGAGAAGATAAAGTGGTGTTAACTTTTGCTAAAGGCGAATTAGTTGCCGTAAATGGAACTCCAGGTGCTTCAGAAAAAAACATTGAAGTTTTAAATACTCTAGCATCCGCATATGCGATTGGTAGAGATATGCACGTTGGAGATACTATTGTTGGTATAAAAGGTCGTGTTGGTTTTGAGGCTGCAGGTGCTTTAGTGGCTATAAAAGCACATCATTTATTAGAAAAGCACACGCTGACCAAATGGCAATTACAACATAAAGACTATTTGTCTAGTTTCTACGGAATGCATTTACATGAAGGACAATATTTAGATCCTGTAATGCGTGACATGGAGGCTTTTTTGCAAAGCAGTCAAGACAAAGTATCGGGAGATGTTTTTGTAACGCTGAAACCGTATCACTTCCAATTAGATGGAATTAATTCTAAGCATGATTTAATGAATGCAAAATTCGGTAGTTATGGGGAAGAAAATAAAGGTTGGACTGCAGACGAAGCGAAAGGATTTATTAAAATTCTTGGGAATCAAAACAAAATCTATCAACAAGTTAATAGCTAAATATGACCTTGCAGGTTTTTAAAACCTTGCAGGTCTGAAGTAAGTTGAATTAAAAAGAGTCCCACTTTCGTGGGGAATAGATATGAAAAATTTAGAAATAGGAATCATTGGAGGAGCAGGTTACACAGCGGGAGAACTAATTAGATTGTTGTTAAATCATTCTAAAGTAAACATCAATTTTGTGTTTAGTACTTCTAATGCTGGAAATAAAATATCTAAAGTACATCAAGATTTAATAGGTAGTACCGATTTGGTGTTTACCAATGCAATTAACACAAAAGTGGACGTGTTGTTTTTGTGTTTAGGCCATGGTAATTCTAAAGCTTTTTTAGAGAAAAACACCTTTTCTGCGGAAACTAAAATCATCGATTTAAGCAATGATTTCCGATTGACAAAAGATGCTGTTTTTGATACTAAGAGTTTTGTTTACGGTTTACCGGAATTAAATAAAGAAGCGATTAAAAAAGCAAATTACATTGCAAATCCAGGTTGTTTTGCAACAGCAATTCAGTCTGCGTTATTGCCTTTGGCTAAAGCAGGAGTTTTGCAAAACGATGTACATATTAATGCAGTAACAGGAGCAACTGGAGCCGGAACATCTTTATCGGAAACCACACATTTTACGTGGAGAGATAATAATTTCTCACATTATAAAGCATTTACGCATCAGCATTTAGGAGAGATTAATCAGTCCGTAAAATTATTGCAATCCGGCTTTGATTCCGAAATTAACTTTATGCCAAATCGTGGTGATTTTTCCAGAGGAATTTTTGCTACCATGTATACCAAGTTTGAAGGAAGTTTAGAAGAAGCAAAAGCATTGTATACTGAATTTTATAAAGATGCTGCTTTTACAGTGGTTTCCGATGAAGAGATTCATTTAAAACAAGTGGTAAACACCAATAAGTGCATTCTTCATTTGCAT
>JAGPUY010000040.1 GCA_018067265.1 Oceanihabitans sp.
TTTTAAAAACATTCAAGGCGTAATTTCAAGCGACTTAGATTATCATTTACCAATGCGTAATGACAAAAAATATATTGGTTTAATACCTAACCCAATAAACGTAGATAAAGTAGAAGTAGCGTCCATTAACATTACAAATAAGATTGTAATTTTTCACGGCATAAATGACAAGAACTACTACAAAAAGGGCAATGATTTATTTGACGCAGCTTTACAAATAATTAAAGGTAAATATGCTTCAAAAATTGAAATTATTGAAGCTAGAAGCCTTCCTTATTCCGAATATATAAAATCGTATAATTCTGCTCATATTCTTCTAGATCAAGTATTTGCTTATGATCAAGGTTATAATGCATTAGAAGCTATGGCAAAAGGAAAGGTCGTATTTACAGGAGCAGAACAAGAATGGTTAGATTATTATCATCTTAAAGAAGATACCGTTGCAATTAATGCTTTACCCGATGCTGAGAAAATTGCTAAAAAATTAGAATGGCTAATTTTACATCCGGAGAAAATTGCTGAAATCTCTAAAAATGCTAGAGCTTTTATTGAAAAAGAACACCATTACATTTTAATAGCTGAAAAATATTTAGAAGCCTGGTCCATAACGCGCTAGATTAATGTCCTTATACTTTTCGCACCTCTTAGTATAACATTTTCAGGCAAAACCTTTCCTCCAAATCAAATAAAGGTATTCTCTATTTGAACTGAAGATGGGTATGCTCTAAAACGAACTTCTTTCATTACAACAACAAAAGGTACAATTCCGCTTAAAAAAAGAAAAACGTACTAGTCATTAGCTTCATCTACATCTGGAATAACACCAAACAACGAAGAACTAAAGATTAATAAAATGACTATATAGTAAACAAGATAATTAACAAAGTGTGCAATTGTTGCTCCTTTAACACCATACAAGTCAATAAAATATATGTTCGCTAAATACATTAATAGTACAGAAAACGCTTCGGTAATTATATAATGCCAAAACATATTTTTCGCTAAGAACTGATAGGAAATAACGATGGATAATACTTTTACAAAGTCACCTAATAATTGCCAAAAAAACAAGTCTTCTACGGGCTTAAATTCTGCGGTAAACACAATTGCAATAATATAAGTCCTAAGAAAATAAATAACGATTAAACCTAAAGCAAAAATTGGAATTATGGTTTTATAAAACCCAAAAACTTCTTTTCTAAATTCCTTAACGTTATCTATTTCAGACAAACGTGGTAAGATATATAAGGTTAACAAGGTACTTACAAACATTAAATAATATTTAGAAATCCTTGTCATTGCTTCCCAAAATCCCGCCGCTTGATGACTAACATTATCTATAATATAGTTACGTACGGTAATTGCTACTAAAGGCAAAACTATAGCCGAGAATAAGGCCATTACCGAATAGGTACTTAATTTTTTTATGGAAGAAAGTCGAACATTCTTTACCTTAATTAAAGGCACTAAACTGCGCTGATTTAAAATACCGACTAAAGTAATTAATAAAATTAAAGACTCTGCAATTACAATGGCAATTAAGGCGCCATCTATTTTATTGAACCAAATTAAAATAATCGTTATAAGCGCTCCCAAAACTTGACCAATAATACTAATAATAAGAATTATTCTATATTTAGAAAAGCCATTTAAAATGGAGAAAGCGAACATATTCAATGTATAGAAAGGCAATGCAATTGCAAATATTTTAATTACATAGGCATAATTATTATATGCCGGAAAAAGGTAGTTATTGATTAGGTCTGCGTTAAAATAACATAAAAAAGAAACGAGAAAGGTAGACATAAAACCTATATAAAAGACCGTCGATAAGGTTTTACTTAATTCTAAGGCATTTTCTTTAAACTCTGCCACATATTTAACAACGCCGTTATAAAGTCCAAGAACAGCAATGGATTGTGCAGAATGTAAAAAATTACGCAAATTCCCAATTAAAGCCATTCCTTCTGCTCCTACAAAATACGCAATGGCTTTAGAAGTTAAAAAACCCGTAAGTATTTTAGTTAAAACTGCCGCAGAATTTAGCGAAGCAACTTTAAATAAAACATTAGAGTTTATATAATTTAGTACGCGCTTCATCTGCTTACTTGATTTGGTTTTTGGGGTACAGAAGAAACATTTGCATATATTTTTTTAAGATAAAATGTAGGTTCGAATATTTTCAATTAATAGTCGTTTAAAATTTTAATAACTTCTGTTACCTCGTCGTTTGTAAGAACAGGACTCATAGGTAAACTTACAATGTTTTTATGAATTTGTTCTGTGATTGGTAATGGTAAAGATTCAAATGCTTTAAATGCCTCTTGTTTATGCGGAGCAATAGGATAATGCAATAAAGTTTCGATTTGATGTTGGTTTAAATACGTTATAAAATGGTCTCTGTTTTCTACTAAAACAACAAACACATGAAACACATGGTTGTTCGAGTTATTATAAAACGGAAGTATTACTTTTTCGTTATTAACTTCAGCAATATAACGTTTTGCTACTTGTCTTCTAATTTCATTATCTGCATCTAACGTTGGAAGTTTTACATTTAAAAATGCGGCTTGAATTTCGTCCAATCTATTATTAAATCCGATTAGTTCATTTACATATTTTTTGGAAGCGCCGTAGTTTCTTATTTTACTGATCACTTCCGCTAACGCAGTATTATTTGTAGTAACCGCTCCTGCATCACCTAAAGCACCAAGATTTTTACTCGGATAAAAACTAAAGGCTGCTGCATCACTTAAATTTCCCGCTTTTTTATTATTTTCATGTACTGCGCCATGTGCTTGTGCTGCATCTTCGACAACTAATATATTGTGTTTTTTCGCAAGTGCATTAATACCTTCCATATCTGCTATTTGTCCGTATAAATGTACCGCAAGAATCGCTTTTGTTTTTGGTGTTATTTGCTTTTCAATATTAGTGACAGAAATATTATAAGTGTTTAGATCTGGTTCTACAAAAACCGGTTTTAATCCAGCTTGCATTACCGATATAATACTTGCTATATACGTATTTGCAGGCACAATAACTTCGTCATGATCTTGCAATAGACCAAGCTCTTTATAGGCCTTAAAAATTAAAATTAATGCATCTAAGCCATTACTTGTTCCAACACAATGTTTGGTGCCGCAATAGTTTGCATAGTTGGTTTCAAAAGCTGCCACTTGTTTTCCTAAAACATAGTAACCAGAATCTAAAAACTGTTGAAACTGTTCTTGAAACTGCACTTCAAAACGCGCATTCATTTTATGTAAGTCTAGAAACTTAATCATATAAATACCGT
>JAGPUY010000049.1 GCA_018067265.1 Oceanihabitans sp.
GATGATAAAATTAGATTAATAGGGATTTATAGCAAATTAATAAACTATTCTAACATATGAAAACAAAACGATTACCCGTAAACAGCTAAGGGAATTATAAAAAAACCAGAAGTAATTAAAACCAACTAAAATATATTATAATATGTTTATAAACGAAGAGATTTTAGTCCATAACACTGGATTGGTACTTTTAAATGGGTATTATTTTCAGCTTTTTGAAAGACTAGGTCTTACTGAAAATCATAATTTTAAAAATGAAGAATTTCAATTACAAGCAGTTCATTTTCTGCAGTATCTAGCGACAGGAATGGAACAATCCGAAGCTCCAGATTTAGTATTTAATAAAGTGCTTTGTGGTATTCCAGTTAGAACGTCGGTATCTGAAGGAATAGCGATTTCTGAAGAACAAAAAGAACTTATGGAAGGATTAATTATGGCAGCAATAAGTCATTGGCCTGCCATTGGCGATAGTTCTATCGACGGATTTAGAGGGAATTGGATCCTGCGAGAAGGAATACTTTATGAAACACCAGATAGCTTTGTGTTAACTGTAGAAAAAAGAGCTTATGATATTTTAATGAATAAAGCACCTTTTTCTTTTTCCTTAATTAAATTACCTTGGATGCTAAAACCATTACGTGTAAATTGGGCGTATTAAATAGTTTCCATACATTAGATAAAGCAAGCCTACTAAAACTTTATGATTAGATCCCTTTTACTTAATCAAACCGATTATGAAACCCCACCACTAGCCATTATAATACTAACAGTTATATTAATTGTGTTTACTGTTGTGTTAACCATAATTATGACGGTTAGAGGTACTTTTACTTTTTTAGAAAAGATACGAGTAACGTTTTTTACAAAGAAACAATTTTTTACACATGTTTACTTTATAAGAAATAAACTTCCTATAGCGCATAAATCTATTTTAAAACAAGAATTTGATTTTTATAAACGATTAAGCCTTTCCCAAAAAAAGAACTTTGAGCACCGACTTAGTTATTACTTAAAAAACTGGGAATTTATTGGAAAAGAATCCAAAGTAACCAATAGCATGCAAGTATTGATTTCTGCCACCGCTGCAAAGCTAACTTTTGGTTATAGAGATTATAAAATTGAATGTATAGATAAAGTGATAATTTACGATAAAGCATATTATTCTACAATGAATAAAGAGATGCATAAAGGAGAATTTAATATGGCTTACAATGCTTTAGTTTTTTCTTGGGAAGATTTTATTAAAGGGTATAATATTGAAGATGATAATATGAATTTAGGAGTACATGAATGTATTCACGCCATGCACTTTTCGTTTTTGAAATCGAGAAGCTATAGCACTAGTGCAGCCATTTTTTTAGACTCTTTTCAAGAGCTTACTAGGTTAGTAGATACTAACGAGGTCTTAAAACAAAAGCTGGCAAGTTCAGGTTATTTTAGAGACTATGCTTTTGAAAACCAGTTTGAGTTTGTTTCTGTTTTAGTAGAAAACTTCATAGAAACACCAAGTGAGTTTCGATCGGAGTTTCCCAAAATTTATGAAAAAGTAAAACAAATGCTAAACTTTAATTTCCCTGGTTATTAAGAATTAGCAAGTTTCTTTAGGTTAGCAATAGCAGCAGTTGGATTGGCACTTTTAAAAACAGGACTTCCTGCAACAAAACATCAGCTCCAGCTTCTACAAGTTTTTCAATGTTCAAACCTGTAACGCCACCATCAATTTCAACTCTAGTGTATAAAACTTGATCGTCTATCCTTTTTGTGTGTTTTCGAATGGTATTACACATCATCTCTTTAAACAAAATAAGATTTACCTAAAGTCTTAAAGGGATTGAATCCAGAGTAATCCATTACAGGTTTACGCTTCTATTCTAAAGCAAGTAGTTATCTGTACCCATTTGTTGAGGTAGTTAAGTCCGCTTTTCTATTCCTTGTAAATAGTTGTCTTAACTAATTTTTCGAGTAAGAATTGGTGTGAATAGAATACTGTAAGTAATTATATACAGAAGTAGCAATACATGTAATAACAAATTTGTTTTAATTTATTTATTTTTTACAAACTTTATGTAAAATGTATTACTAATATTTTTTTATATTTAACAAAAACAATAGGTGAATATTACTTTTTTTAATCTTTTATTAATAGTTGGAGTCATTCAAGGTTTTGTTTTTAATGTAGTAACGTTAATAAACAAAAGGAAGATTAGTAAGGTTATTATTTATCTGAATCTTATCGTTTTATTTCTATCGCTAAATAATTTGCAAGATTGGTTAGTTGAAAATCAACATGCATCAAGTGTTTCTTTCATAAAAAAAATGTTTTTGCCATGGTATATGTTGATTTTTCCAATGTTCTACATGTTTCTAATCAATTATTTAAAAGTTAAAGACCCTCTAAAGAATATATTAAAAGTTTCTTTATTTATTTTCTGCCTTCAAATGTTTTTTAGGGCATCTCTTATTTTATATACCTATTTTTTCAGACCCGACTTAAAAGATGCTTTGATTAATAATTACATGTTGATTGAAGAGGTGTTTAATGTCATTTTTGGGCTATACATTCTTTTTAAATCTGTGTATCTAGTTTTTAAACAGAAGCAAGCTTATGTTTATATTTCAAAATTTGACGATATAAAATGGATAAAAATTTTTTTAATATTAGGAAATGTAATTATTATCCTTTGGGTTTTTGCCATCTTGAATAAAAATATTAATGGAAACGAATTAGCATATTACGCATTACGACTTAGTACTTCTTTACTGCTATACTGGATTGGATATCAAGGCTTATATAGATATAATATTGTGAATGATAGGATTTCTTTACGAAGAAGTTTGAGCTCAAAGCTTGAGTCTGTTTCCGTCTCCAATAGTACAAGACATAAAATAGTATCTAAAAATTCTATTTTAGAAAAGCATGAACAAGATTTCAATATTATTCATAATTATATTATAAATAATCAGAAATTTTTGGACTCCTATTTAAGTATGGATAATTTATCAAAGGAATTGAGTATGAGTACAAGTCATTTTTCTAAGATAATAAATGGCCTAAGTGGTCAGAATTTTTCAGACTATATTAATTCTTTTCGTGTAGAACAAGCTCAAAAGTTATTGTCTGACCAAAAATTTAATAAATACACCATAGTAGCTATTGGTTTAGAATGTGGATTTAATTCAAAGTCCACGTTTTACAATGCTTTCAAAAAGTTTACTTCGCAAACGCCAAGCCAATTTAGAAATTCTTTTTAGTGTCCAGATTTATCTTTACACGTCCATATTTATGTAATTTGGATAATCTTGGACACTTGTTTTAAGGCTGTTTATAACTTTAGAGTAGTAAAATTACTAATCTCTAAAACGTTAATTATGAAAAAACTATTACTTATTACAGTAGCATTTCTCTTTTGTGGAAATGTATTTTCACAAATAGAAATTGTAAAGGAGTCAGAAATGACTATGGATCAAATGTTAGAAAAGGTGGATAAAGCGAAGTTTACTTCTGGTATTTTAATGGATAGGTCGCAAAATTATTCAAACATAAGCCAATTGAATACACAGGAAAAAGTGGTGTCAATTAATTATAGTTATTTTAAACAAGCCCTATTAGATTTGTACAATGCTTCCAATAAAAAAATGTTTATATCTTCAAAATCACTAAAGGATGGTTTTAAAAATAAGAAAAGAGAAGATAATATTGTTGATTTTGGAATAATTAGCGCTGATTTTGAAAGTTTAAATTATAATCCGAATGATGAATCCTTGGGAGGATTAAAATTGGTTAATGGGAAGTTTGAACAACAAAAAGATAAAGAAGCTTTTATCAGTCATACCGCTTTAGTTATTTCACCATTGAAAATTGCAGCAAAAGGCAATGTCATTACATATCGTTTTAATAATGAGTTTTGGTTTAATAATTCGGAAAAAACAAT
>JAGPUY010000053.1 GCA_018067265.1 Oceanihabitans sp.
CAAGCTTTACAACTTGGTCTTTTATATAAAATACAATTCCTATACGATCTAAATAATATAGGTACGTACTTTTCTCTTTTTGAGTCTTGCATTATTTGTTTTGGCGATAATACTTTCAGCTTTTGCTTTCGGGATTGCCACAAAAGCACAATCTTGTTTTAATTCGATAACGCCAATTTCGCTTTTATCTAAATCGCATTGTTTAAAAAGTAAACCTGCAATATCTCCTTTCGAGATTTTATCTTTTCTTCCGCCAGAAATAAATAAGGTACTCCACAGCGTTTCCATTTTAGTGGTTTTTCCGTTTGGTGTTACGATATCTTCGGTGTCAATAAAGTCTGGTGTTTTTTCTTTTTCCCATTGCAATACATAAGCGGTACCTTCTGCATTCATACGCGCAGTTCTACCATTTCTATGGGTAAACTCTTCGGCTTTTAAAGGCAATTGGTAATGAATGATATAATTTAGTTCTGGAATATCCAATCCACGAGCAGCCAAATCTGTAGCGATAATAATTTGATGACTTCCGTTTCTAAATTTTATTAAAGCACGTTCTCTATCAATTTGCTCCATACCACCTTGAAAACAGCCATGTGCAATATTGTTTTCGTTTAAAAAATCACTCACATACTGAATGGTATTCTTAAAATTACAGAAAATAATCCCTGGTTTATTTCCAATATCCTGTAATAAATCGACTAAAGTCTGTAGCTTGTTTTTATCTGGAGAAAGTACTTTTTTAATGACTAAGTTCGATATTTTAGTATCTAAATAATCAATTACCAATTCGTTTTTTAATCCTACAAAACGAGGAATTTCCATGTCTTGCGTAGCAGAAGTTAAAATACGTTTTTTGATATTTGGAAGACTGCTAAGAATATCTTTCATTTCTTTTTCAAATCCGACCTCTAAAGACTTATCAAACTCATCTAATACCAAAGTATTAATATCGTCTACCGAAAAAGTTTCGCGACGTAAATGATCTGCAACACGACCTGGCGTACCTACTATAATTGCTGGTGTGTGTGCCAAATCTATTTTGTCTTTAGTAAACGGTCTTCCGCCATACACGGCATTGGCTTTAAAACCAGTTCCCATGGTACGAATTACTTGCTCTATCTGAATAGCCAACTCTCGCGAAGGCACTAAAATTAGTAGCTGTACGTTAGGATTGTTTTTATCTAAATCGGCAAGCGTTGGTAATAAAAAGGCAACGGTTTTACCGGTTCCTGTTGGGGATAATAAAACGGTATTTTCGGTACTTGTAATAGATAATAAGGCTTCTTCCTGCATTGGATTTAGCGCTTCGATTTTCAGCTTATCTAAAATATCTTGCTGTGCTTTTAAATAATTTCCCATCTCTATTTTTTCTTTTTCTTCTTTACTACTTCTTGTTTTTCAACAATGGTTTTATTTTCAGCAATGTAATTCGACAAGATTTTATCTACTAATTCTTCTTTGGTTAAATGATGAAATATCGTTTTTACTTTCGCTTTAAAATCCTCTGGAATATCGCGATTTGGTTTCGTTTTAAATATTTTTCTAGCCCAAAGTAATCCGTTATTCTCTTCAATACTTTGTGCATCTGCTTTTTCGTATTTCGTAAAAAGGATTCCTAATTCGGTTTCAAATTCTGGAATATCTGCAACTTCATCTTCTTGTATCACACTTAAAGATAAACCGGTTGCTCCTGCTCTAGCGGTACGACCACTTCTGTGCACATAGGCATCATAAGTATCTGGCAAATGATAGTTTACTACAAAGGCCAAATCTTTAACATCAATACCACGAGCGGCCAAATCTGTAGCGACTAGAATATTAATATGTCCTTCTCTAAATTGTCCCATAATACGATCACGAATACCTTGTGATAAACTACCATGAATGGCACCGGAAGAGAATTTATTTATTGCCAGATTTTTAGCTAGTTTATTTACCGCTGCTTTGGTTTTGCAAAAGATAATTCCGCGTTTACCATCATTCGCATTTAAAAAATGCATGAGTACATTTAGCTTTTCAATAGGCTCGACAACGACATATTGGTGATCGATTCCTTGGTGACCAATCGTTTGCATATCTGCCTCGATTGTGATCACGTTTTTAGATAAGCTATTTTGCACCAATTGCTTAATCGTTCCTGGCATGGTTGCCGTAAACAATAATGTTCTTCGGTTTTTTGGTAATACTTTAATAATAGCCTCGATACCTTCTTTATGCGCGCTTACCATTTCGTCTGCTTCATCTAAAACGAAATACGTAATGTCTTTGATGTTAATGGCATTTCT
Organism: Oceanihabitans sp.; assembly: GCA_018067265.1. Lineage (GTDB taxonomy): Bacteria > Bacteroidota > Bacteroidia > Flavobacteriales > Flavobacteriaceae > Oceanihabitans. Next base: position 2,286 of record JAGPUY010000053.1, read on the forward strand.
TTCGATTAAATCTGCCAAACGACCTGGAGTAGCTACGACAATATGTGTGGTTTCTTTTAGTGTTTCTATTTGCGGTTTTATAGGGATTCCTCCAAATACACCTGCAATAGATACCTTTAAACTATCGGCATTAAAAGCTTCTAAATTGTTATAAATCTGCTGCCCTAATTCTCTTGTAGGTGCAAGAATTACCGCTTGAATATTGGTTTTACTGTTGTCTATTAATTGCAGTAATGGCAATCCGAAAGCCGCAGTTTTACCTGTTCCTGTTTTTGCTACTGCAACAACATCGTCTTTTTGATTTAGTATTACCGGAATTACTTTTTCTTGAATATCTGTTGGTACCGTTATGTTTAGGGCTGCTAAACTACTTTGCAAATCTGCGTGAATACCTAAACTAGAAAATGATTGTGACATAAATTTTATTTTGTGCAAAGATAGTAGAGTTTTGTTGGTTTTAACACTTTATAACTGAAGTATTACGCCATAAAAAAACAGACGTTTCCATCTGTTTATAAATCTATTCCTTTTGGTGTTTAAAATTTAATCTTTAAAGCATCCAATACATGGCTCATGGTCCAAGCTGGACCAATCATTAAAAACTGTAAATCCTTTAGGAAAGATGGTTTTTTCCCTTCATGATTATGTCCAATAAATTGTCCGATCCAAGCCACTACAAAAAGGATTAACATAATGACCCAAAGTGGCGCTATGTTTAATTGTGCGATTTGCTGAATACCAAATAAGACTAATGCTGAAAATAATAGCATTCCGATAAAAAGCACGAAGGACAAACGTAAATAATAAAGGAGTCCCAGAAAAATCACTAGAGTTCCTAAATGTGTATACGGAACTACTGCATTTGGTAATGCATTGGTTAGTGCTTCTGGCATTGGAATACTAGCCAATAAACCAATTAAGCTAAAGAAAATTAGCGGTACACAAATGTAATGAATGGCGATGTTTAGTTTGGTTTGGTGGCTTTGGGCGTATTCGGTTAAAAGGGAATCGATAACTCTCATATTTCTTAGGTATTAATGGTTTGGTAATTTTACAAATTGTCTTAATTGTTGGTATTCTTCTACTCCTTTTGTTGTTAAATATGGTAAAAGGAAACTCCATAACATTTCGATAGATTGGCATTTATTGATTGGGTAGGATTCGGTATTAATTGCTAATTTTTGCGCTTGCCAAAAAGTACTGGTCATCCAAATGGTATGAATGGTTTTGTTGTAATCTATACTGTCACTTTCGGGTTGCATTCTTCCTGTTTCGATATAGTAATCGATAAGTTTTCTAGCGTCTTTAAAACGAATGAGATTGGAAGCTTCATATTGCTTTGCTATTTCGGGATAGGTTTTTATAACATGCACAATATCATTGAAAAAAAAGGAATAGCGTTGTTGTAAATCGTCAAACTTACGCATCATTTCTTCAAAATGAAATAAGGTAATATAGGTGTTTTTCGGAAGGATATAATCTAAAGTTTCGGCATACATATCTGCATAAATAGTAGCCAAAAGATTTTCTTTTACTTTATAATGATAGCTTAAGTTACCTGCACTAATAGTTAAGGTATCGGCAATTTGTTTCATCGAAACGTTAGATATTCCGTGGGAATTAAATAAAGAAATAGCGGTTATCTTGATTTTATTTTTCACAATGCGTTGTATTAAAACCTAAATTTAGTATTAATTTTCTAATTATATAAATTAATTAGTCAGTGTTTACTAATTATTATCTTTTAGAGCACAAAAAAAGCCTTATGTAAAACATAAAGCCTTTTAAGCGCTATTAATCTACTACAAAAAATGAACTAGGGATATATAAATTTATGGATGTCTTCTCGATTAATTTCTGGGTTTGCACCTTCACTACCAGCAACTAAAGCACCAATGGCACAAGCAAAATTAATTGCTTCTTGCGGGGCATCTCCATTAATTAATTTACTAATTAATGTAGCTAAAAAAGAATCTCCAGCACCAACCGTATCTACGACTTCAATTTGATAACCACTATTATAATAGTACGTATCGTTATAATATAAAATAGCACCATGACGACCTTTGGTTACACAAATGGTTTTCGTGTTGGTATGCGCTGCTATAAACTTAATATTTTGTTCTAAAGAGTGTGTTTTGGAGTTTAGCTTCTCTCCTATTTCAAAAATCTCATCATCATTAAATTTAATGAAATCCGCTTCTTGCATTAAATGATGTAAGACTTCTGTTGTATAATAAGGTTCTCTTAAGTTTACATCGAAAATTTTATATTTCGCTAGTTTTAAAAGGGCATATAATGTGTTTCTGGAGGTTTCATCTCTTGCGACTAAACTTCCATAAATAAAAGCATCTGCATTTTCTGTTATGCTTTTATTGTCTTCGTTGAGCTGTATATTATCCCAAGCACGAGGAAATTTAATATCATACGAAGCAGATCCTTTTGGATTCAGCATCACTTGAACTTTTCCTGTTTTTAATTTGGAATCCATCTGAAGGTTTTCTGTATTCACACCTTGATCAATAATATAGGATTCTATTTTTCTTCCTTTTTTATCGTCTCCTATGCTCGTAATAATTGCCACGTTATTGTCTAACGACTGTAATCGTAAAGCGACATTTAAAGGTGCTCCTCCAATTTTTTTATGTGTTGGAAAAACATCCCATAACACTTCGCCAAAGCAAACTATATTTTTCATTTAAATTTCGTTTAAAACATTACTATTAATATCCTTTACCGATTTCTCAATCCCATTCTGCACAATGTTTTGGTATGCATTTAGGTATGCTTTTACAAAAGTGCTATCGTTTTTAAGTTTTCCAAAAATGGATTCTATTTCTAAGAAAGCTTCCGGGTTCTTTCTAGACGCAATGGCTTTTTCGTTTAAAACGGTTTCCATAACATCTTTAATAATAAGCTGCGTTCCAAATTCATTGACACCAACGCTATATATGGCAAAAGCAGCGATGATAAAAGCAGCATGATCTATGGCACCTTTTCTTTCTAACTGACTATAAATAGTAGGTAAAACAAATATTGGAAGTTTAGCAGAACTCTGCGAACAGATTCTATCAATTTGATCTTTTATATAGGTATTTCCAAACCTTTGGATTAATGAAAATTTATAGTTTTTTAAGTTCACACCTTCTAAATCTCCTAAAGTTGGTGTTACTTCATTCCCCATATAAATTCTTAAAAAGGAACTGATATCTGCATTGCTAGCAGCTTCATCTATGGTAGAATAGCCATATAAAGCACCAAGAATACCTAACACAGAATGTCCTGCATTTAGTAAGCTTAATTTCATTTTTTCATACGGAACCACATCTTCTACAAATTGTGCTCCAACGGTTTCCCAAGCTGGTCTTCCTGCAATAAAATCATCTTCTATAACCCATTGTTTAAAAGGCTCACAAACTACTGGCCAAGCATCATCGATGCCAGAAGTTTCTTTTAATATTTCGATATCTAATGGCGATGTCGCTGGTGTAATTCGATCTACCATGGCATTTGGGAAAGAGACGTTTGCTTCTATCCATGCTACCAATTCTGGTTCGGCAACTTGTACATAACTTAAAAGCATCTTTTTAGCAAAATGACCATTACCTTGAATATTATCGCAAGATTGAATCGTACAACCTTTTAAACCGCGTTCTTTTCTAAGTTTTAAAGCTTGTGCTAAATAACCAAAAACAGTTTTTGGCGCTTGCGGATTTTCTAAATCCTGCTGAATTAAGGGATTTTTAAAATTAAAAGCACCAGTAGCTTCATCATAATTATAACCACCTTCTGTAATGGTTAAAGAAATGATTTTAACTTCGGGGTTTGCCATTTTCTCTATCACCTTTAACGGATTTTTCGGTGCGTACAAACACTCTACAATAGAACCAATAACGCGTTTTGTTAGTGTGCCGTCTAATTCCTTAACTATTAACGTATACAAGCCGTCTTGATCTTTTAACGTGTTGTATATTTTAGTGTCAAAATCCAATAATGCGATACCACAAATTCCCCATTCTGTAACTGTTGGATCATGTAATAATTCGTCGGTATAAAAAGCTTCATGCGCTCTATGAAATCCGCCAATACCAACATGCACAATACCTGCTGTTACTTTAGATCTATCGTATTGTGGTGTAAAAACTCTTTCTGAAATAGCAGAAAGATTGATATTGTTTAATTTATAATTTTTCATTGCCGTTTATTTATTTTCAAACCTTTGCAGTAATACTGCAAATATGATGATTGCTCCTTTTACTACTTGTTGTGGGTATGATGGTACATTTAGCAGGTTTAGAATATTTCCTATTAATCCTAAAATAAGCACCCCCATTAAGGTGTTTATTGCCGTTCCTCTACCTCCATTTAAACTTGCTCCACCAATTACTACAGCAGCAATAGCGTCCAATTCCCAAGCCATTCCCATATTTGGAGAACCTAAGTTGGTTCTAGAAGCCACAATAATTGCTGCAGTTGCAGCTAAAGCACCAGAAATAGCGTAGACTAAAAATTTGTATTTGTTTACTTTAATTCCGGATAATCGAGAAGCTTCTTCATTACTACCAATGGCGATTATTAATCGCCCAAATACATTATATCGAAGCATAACCATTGCCATAATCACAATGATGAAGAACACGATAGCAATATTTGGAATCCCTAAAGTGGCATTGTTTGCAAAATTAGACATGAACTCTCCACCTGGCGTTTTAAATGTAATTGGAGATCCTTTAGAGTAGATAAAACCTAAACCTCTAGCGATAGTCATTAATGCCAATGTAGCTACAAAAGGTGCCATTTTTTGATAGGCAACGAGATAGCCAGAAACGCTTCCTAAACCAAAACCGATGATAATGGTTAATATAATGGCAACCGGCAAAATTACCATATTTACGAGAATGGCGAAGGTTACGGCAAGTAGCGCGACCATAGAACCAACGGATAAATCGATTCCTCCTGTTAGAATTACGATTAACATACCAATACTAATAATTCCTATTCCCGAGACTTGTTTTAATAAGTTGGAAAGGTTCGCGGAAGTGAAAAACACATCCGAAATTAATGCCGAAAAGATAAGCAGCAAAACAAAAATAAATATAGTATTATACTTTACTAAAAACTTGAGTATTCCACCAGGACTGCTTAGTTGTTGTTTTATTGTTGAAGTCATAACGTGAGTTTTTAAAAATTAGTTTAGTTGTTTTAATGGTTCTCCAATGGAGTAACGCAATATGTTTTCTTCGGAAAATTGTTCCTTTTGTAATTCGCCATAAAAGGTCCCTTTATGCATTACAAGAATACGATCTGCGATTCCCATTATTTCTGGCATGTCTGAAGATATCACGACCACACCAACACCTTTGGCAGCAACTTCATTAATCAAATTGTAAATTTCAATTTTTGCTCCTACATCTACGCCTCGCGTTGGTTCATCAATAAAAATGACTTTACTGTCAATACTTAGCCATTTTGCTAAAGCCACTTTTTGCTGATTTCCACCACTCAGATTATTAACATTTACTTCGGAACTTGGTGTTTTAATGCTTAATTTTTCAATTAAATCTAAAACGTTGACATACTCTTTATCTACATTTAAAAAACCAAGTCTACTCGAAATGGGTTTAAAACTAGTAACACTTATATTTCTTCTGATGGATAACGGTAAAAACACACCTTCTTCTTTTCGGTCTTCAGAAACAAATCCTATTTGATGTCCAACCGCGCATACCGGTGTTTTTGTTTTAATTTCTTTTCCGTTTAAGATTAAGGTTCCAGATTTCTTTTTGTCTGCTCCAAAAATAAGTTTCGCAGTTTCTGTTCTTCCACTTCCTCCTAAACCTGCAATACCAAGCACTTCTCCAGGTCGTACCGAAAAGGAAACATCGTGCACTAAAGTATCTTTAGCGGTTAAATTTTTCACTTCAAATACCGGAACATCTCCAATTTTGATATCTCTTACCGGATATAAATCTTTTAACTCACGACCAATCATTAAACGAATAACACCATCTTTATCGGTATCTTTAGCCGCCATTGTACCAGTATCTACACCATCTCGAAGTACGGTAATGGAATCGGCTATTTTAAAAATTTCATCTAAATGATGTGAGATATAAATAATGGAAACTCCTTTTTCTTTTAATTTAAAAAGATTGTTGAATAGCTTTTTAATATCGTTAGGATCGAAAACGGTCGTTGGTTCGTCTAAAACTAAAACTTTAGTGTCTTCAGATAATGCTTTGGCAATTTCTACTACTTGTTTTTGAACAATACTTAAATTTCTTACTTTAGCTGAAGCATCAATTTTAAAACCTAAAGAATCGATTAATTCTTGTGCATCTTGGGTGATTCCTTTCCAATTCATCCAGAATTTACTAGCACCTAATTTGTGCAGATAAATGTTTTCTGCAACGGACAAATCATTGACTAAGGATAATTCTTGATACACCACACTAATACCTAAAACTTGTCCGTCATGTGTGTTCTTCGGATTTATTTCTTCTCCATTTAAAACTACTTTTCCAGAATCTTTTTGATGCACACCACTTAATATTTTAATCAAAGTAGATTTTCCAGCACCATTTTCACCTAGCAAAGCATGAATCTCTCCTGGTTTCACCTTTAAATTCACATCTTTAAGCACCGAAACAACACCAAAACTTTTTGATATTCCAGTCATTTCAAGACGATATTCATTTTCTGAATTTTTCATATCCGTTGGTATTATTGATTAAAACAATGCTTTAGGATCGTAGTACTTTGCTGCATTTTCTTTTGTAATTAATAATGGCGCTGTAAACGATGTTTTCTTAAAATCTCTTTTACCATTCATATATTGAATCGCGTATTCCACAGCATTTTTACCAATTTGCACTGGACTATTCATTGCTGTACAACCGTAAAAATCGGTATCCATGATGTATTTAATAGCCTCTTTTTGTCCGTCTGCTCCAGCAACAATTAAGATATCGTCTGTTTTTCCAGCCTGTGCAATTGCTTTGATAGCACCTAATACACAAACATCGGATTCGGTAATTACTACGTTAATGTCTGGATGTGCAACTAAGATATCTTCCATCGCTTTTAAACCACCAGCATAAGACCATTCTGTATACGCTTGTGTTTTTATGTTTAAATCGATTTTACCTTGTGTACGTAGTTGTTCTTCGGTAATCCCTTGTAATAAACCTTGTTTTCTAGTTCTGCCAACAGGGTTTCCTGCATTGCCACTTAATAGTGCAATATTCATTACTTTATTCCCCATTTTTTTGACTAACCATTCTCCCGCTAATTCTCCATTGGCAAGATTGTTAGATTGAATAGTAGTTACATATTCGGCGGAAGGATCAATAGAACTATCAATAATAAAAACAGGAATACCAGCAGCTTTAGCCATTTTGGTAACACCAACTAAAGCATCGGGATCTTTCGGGTTTAATAATAAAGCGTCGATTCCTTTGGTAATTAAATCTTCTACAGCTGCTATTTGCTTGTTGATATCATCTTGTCCGTCTGCAGCGTAAAATATCATGCCATTTTTTTCTGTACTAGATTGTATACTTTGCAATAATGCTTGATAGTATGGTGCATTTAAGGAAGGCGAGCAATAGCCGATTTTTTTTCCTGTAAGATCTAAATCACTTTGAACAATTTCTCCAGTATCTTCTGCACTATTTACTGTTGTT
>JAGPUY010000054.1 GCA_018067265.1 Oceanihabitans sp.
GTTGTTTTTATTATACTTGGAGGAATACTTAGAAAACGTAGAAGATCAAAAATATAAAGTTGTGGATTCGGCATCTAGAAGGGAATGACAAAGAGTGTACAAATCGTATCAAAAAGTGTTTCGTATAACAACTTCTCGATACTATTCCAATAAAAATTGGAAACCCTCGAAGTGACAGAACTAATAAAGTTCTTTTAAAAGCGCTTGTGCTTTTTCTTTATTATAATCAAAATTAGTAACTAGGTTTTCCAGATGTTTTTTAGCTTCCGTTTTATTTTCTTCTTTTACTGCAATCAATGCCAAGTACCATGTAGATTCGGCAACAAAGCTTTTATTATCTTGTAGAACAAGCGTAAAAAATGTTTCCGCATTCACAATATCTTCCATATTTAAATATGCTTGTGCTTTATAAAAATTAAAGTATTCTTTGGTTGCTTCGGTAGGAATGGCATCTAATTTTTCTATGGCTGTTTTATAGTCTTTACTTTCGTAAGCTACAAAAGCTTCGCGCTCTAATGTGTTTTCGGTATCTCCTCTAGTAATGCTATATACCGTATTTGGGTAGGTACTAAAATTAGCATCATAGATATTCGTGTAATTGGTACCAAAAAACGAGTTGTATCCAAACCAACCCATTAACAAAACTAGAGATGCTGCCATAGCAAAGTTTTTAGAATTAAAAAGAGGTTTTACTGTTTTGGTAGTTTCACTATCAAAAAATTCAATTCTTGTTGTTTTAGTTGCTGCCAAATCTTTTTCAAAACCTTGAAGTTTTGCTTTTAAATTATCTATTTCATTACTTTTAATTACTTCTTTTAAGTTTTGTTCAAATAAAAATTGTGCTTTAAATTCGGTATCCTTTTCTAATAAATCTTCAAAAATCTTTTCCTGCGCAGCAGTCAAGCTATTAGAAAAATAATGATATAGTAGGTCTTGATTTTCCATTGCTATTATTCTTTTGTGTTAATTCTTTCTTTTAGGGTTTTCATGCATCTGGATTTTGCACTTTTCACTACGTTTTCACTAGTGTAATTTCCAGCTTCTATAATGTCTTTTATTGTAAAACCTCTGTAATAAAATAGGGTTAGAAGTTCTTGACATTTTTTTCCAAGAGTAGCAAAATACTTTTTTAATAAAACTTGTTCTGTAGTTAGTTCTTGTTGTTCCATTTCTAATTCAGGATCTACAAGTTCTTCCTTTTCTCTAACAATAGACAAATCAAAATCTGGATTTATAGTCTTATTGTTTTTCTTCATTTTATCAAAAATCAAATACTTACCAATGCTAAATAAATAAGTAGAAATACTACTGGTAAACTCTTCGATTTTACCTTGCATAACATTATTGTAAAAGGTAATGTATGCATCTTGGTAGACGTCTATATTATCATCTTGAGATAAGTTATACTTTTTAGCAAAATTTAAAAACTTGTCTCTGTTGTCTTCATATATATCTTTAAACAACAAATCGGAACCTTGTTTTAATTCTTCAATAGTGATGTTATTTTGAACTCTATGCATTTAATGTATCTAAGTATAAAAGGTTAACACGCTGCTGCTAATTTAACTTTTTTTAGGCATAACTCTTTAATTTTCTGACAGATAAATCTTCCAGTTATTTTTTTATGCCAAATGTTAACCTCTTATAAAGTCGGCTATTAATAGAATGTAATCTTAAAACACCTTATCATGAAATTTTTAAAACTAGCATTAATAATCTTAAGTCTAAGTCTATCTACAAATACGCAAGCACAGCTTTTAAAAAGATTAGGCAATGTAGCAGAACGCGCTGTAGAACGTACTTTAGAAAAAAAGGTGGATGAAAAAACCACAAAAGAAACCGAAAAAACATTCGATTCTACTTTTAATAAAAAAGAACAACGCCAAGCTAGTAGTAGTTCTTCTTCACCAATACAGAAATCCTATGTCTTTACGCACAAGTTTGTAATGCAAATTCAAAGTGATACGCACAATACAAACATCAACTACTTTCTAAACAATGCCGACAATTATATTGGTAGTAGTATGGATTTAGAAAACAACAACACCCAAATGATTACGGTAATGGACATGTCTGAAAAAAAAGCAACAATGTTTATGGAAATAAACAATCAAAAAACACAAATGTCCATTCCTTTAGATCTAGATGGTATGACAGATGACGCTATGGAAGAGCAAGAAGTAAAAATCACACCAACCGGAAAAACGAAAACCATACTAAGTTATACCTGTCATGAATATAAGGTGGTAGGCAAAGAGTACTACGGAAACGTTTGGGTAACACAAGATGCTGGAGTTTCCTTCTCCAAAACATTTTATAAAGCAAAAGCGAAAAAAGGACTAAACCAATCTTGGATGTCGATGATAAATGGTTTAACCATGGAAATGCATATCACTAATACGGCTAAAAGAAAAGAACAAAATATGGTAATGAAATGTATTGCTCTAGAAAAAAACAACCTGACTATAAATGGAAGTGATTATAAAAAAATGATGTAAGCCTGTTAACCTTATAAACAAATAAACACTAATTAATATAATCTAAAAAAAAATAAAAATGAACAACGCTATTACCATCCGTAAAAACCAAACTAACCACTCTAAAACGATACAATCTATTAGTCCGTCAACAAATAACACCAAAAAGACGCTACTATTATGTACTGTAATCTTTCTATTTGCTACACAAATACAAGCACAAATTTCTATTGGTGGCGGTTTGGGTTATAACGAAAAAATTTCTGGCCCAGGAGTTACACTAAAAGGTGTTTTTACTATTACCGATAATATTGCTATTTCACCAAGCGCTTCCTATTTTTTCGGGAATCAAGTCTATGGTTATAAACGAAGCTTATTTGCTGGTGATGTAAACGCACATTACTATTTCAATATCATCGAAAATAAATTAAAAGTATATCCTGTTGCCGGAGTAAATTTTTCTAGTTACAAAACGGGAAACTCCTATTATGATGACTTATTCGATTACGAAACCAAACAAGTAACAGATAATGCTTTAGGTGCTAATATTGGCGCTGGAGCAACTTACCAGTTTACAGAAAAACTAAAAGTATATCTAGAACCAAAATTTGTCGTTAGTGATTACAGTCAAGTAGTTATAAATGCTGGAGTGCTATTAAACCTTTAAACAAAATATAACCGAATTAATCTACCTATAACAATCCCTGCTATTATCTATTTGTTTTATTGGAATTAGTCTTCC
>JAGPUY010000056.1 GCA_018067265.1 Oceanihabitans sp.
AGGAAGTTGGCGATTCGTTCATAAACAGTTTGAAATCTTTATTAAAATGCGAAGAATCGTAATAGTTATACATGTAAATCAGGTCTTTTAAATCAATTTCATTATTTTCATACTTTTTTAAAAGTTTTATAAATCTAAAAGAGCGAATATATTTTCCTGGTGTAATACCAACGATTTTTTTGAATTGTGTTTCTAATGTTTTTTGAGATATTTTAGTTTCAGATAAAATTTTATCGATATGAATTAATCCTTCACTATCTCTTATTAAATCAATAGCCTTATCGATAAGTATCGTGTTTTGATTGATGGTTAAAGGAGTCTCGTTTAATAATTCTTCTATATCGCGGACAGCCTTTTTTGGTGTTTTGTAATCTTGAAATATGTCATTTAATTTTTTAGAAAAATCGCTATTTATTTCTTGTAACGGAATATGCTTATTCTTGATCTTTGAAACATCCATCTTTAAAAGTTTATAGAGCGCCGTTGGGTGCAAAGTAACCCCAAAGGAGGGTCCTGCTTCGTTGGCAATCAGTTTGTAAGATTGATAAAATACCCCACTTAAAGTTAGTTTATATAAAGGCATCTCTTGATTTTTTACAATGGCTTTTTGGCCAGGAGTAAAAATATAAGTGATGACCGTATTACCACTTGGTAAAATTGTGGATTGAAACGGTATTGCATCTTTTCCAAACAGAAGTTCAAAATATTGGTCCACCAAAGGAGACGTATTTTCGTTTTCAAAAAAAGTTAGTTGCATTTAAAATGGATTCTAAATTGCTTAATTATTAAATATTTTTTTTAACGAAAATTTGGATTTTTAGGGTTGTACGAAAATTATGGTAAGTAAGTAAAACATTTTTATGCCTTTTCAGGCAGGTTAGGAAATGTTAGTTTTGCAAAACTAGTTATATTTAATTAGCTGTACTTGTAAAATATCGAAATCATAGTTTTTTTTCTACACAAAAGACAGGCTTTTTTTAGGAATCTATTTTGGTAGCTACAACTCCTGCTTGCTAAGGTGATACTTCATCTTAGCATTGCGGTATTATTCGGTATTATTATGCCGATTACCTTCCTTACTGTATGCAGCGGTGTCCAATATGGATGGCATTAGCGAATTATCCTGTTTATTTCTAACGGAAGCAAAAGAATTTACCAGAATAATAGAATCTTTTTAAATAATACTTATAAAGTAATTAATAAGAAAGCTAAAACAGCAATATTATGTACTTTTGAAGGGTATTAAATCCAGAATATGATTAAAAAGCATGTAAAGAAGCTTTCTTTTAGTCTAATAATAGTATGTCACTTGGGCTTTTTAGCTGCCATTTTATTTGAAAAACAGAATAATATTTACATTTCCGGATTTGTGGTTTTGGCATTAATATTACTCCTAATTACTTACAAAAAGACACCATTAAGTGCTGGAAACCATAGTTTAGAACATATCTTGACCATTGCATTTGTGTTTTTTGGAGCTATTGTAACTTATATTTTATCCGTTTCCTTTGGTTTGAGTAGTGTTTTGGCGGCAGGTTTAGTAGGTCTCGGAGTTAGTTTTATTCCTGATTTTTTTAAAAAGAATACTTTTATTAAGGGAATGCCTACAGCTGTTTATTGTGGTGCTTTTGTTGGTATGACGAACGTTAGTGTTGCTCCAGATTATATATTTATTACGCTGGCAAGTACCATTACAGGTTTACTTTTAGTAGGAACTAAAGATGCTTTTCATGGTGTTGGTGGTAAATTAGGCACTTTAGCTTTTGGCGGTGTCACTCTTGCTTTTTTTATTACATTTTTTATTTCGCAATGGATATAGTACATTTAATCTTGTTTTTGGCAGGTGGTCTTTCTTCTATAATCACTTATGTTTTGCAAGTGAACTATAAACAAGGTACCGTTAGAGCATCTGCATTGGTTGGTGTTTTAGTTGGTGTATTCGTTTTGGTATTTCCAAAATTACTATCTCCTTATTTAACCGAAAACCTACCATTAGTCTGTTTCGGAGCTTCCTTTATAGGAATGGTTTCTTCTAAAGTACTCTCCAACTATGTTTTAATCGGAATTTCTGGAGTAGTATTCACCTTTATTTTTTTAAATACAAGCACCTACTTTCAGGGATTTGGTGGCGGATTGGGTTCTGCTGCATGTATTGCGCTTTTGGTAACTTTAAGTATTCCTATTCTGAAGAAAAAAGGAAGGTTAAGCAATGGTTTTTTACAACTTAGAAACCAGATGCGATCCAAAAAGAAAAGGAAGAATAAGAATAAATAAGAAACCATTTTTGAAAAACGGAGGCAAAAAAAAGCGATTTAAGATAGATTTCTTAAACCGCTTTTTATATAATAAGAATACATTTATTTGTTTTCAATCCAATTTTTAGCATTCACAAAAGCTTCTAACCAAGGCGAAACTTCATCTTTTCTATTTTCTGGGTAATTAGCCCAGTTCCATTGAAAAGTAGAACGCTCAATATGTGGCATCGTTACTAAATGCCTTCCTGTTTTATCACAAAGCATTGCCGTATTAAAGTCAGATCCATTAGGATTATGCGGATATGCTGCATAGCCATATTTTGCAACAATGTGGTATTGGTTTTCGTCAAGCGGAAGATTAAATTTTCCTTCACCATGCGAAATCCAAACACCTAAAGTAGCACCTTCAAGGGAAGATAGCATTACCGAATTGTTTTTTTGAATAGCAACGGAAGTAAAAGAACTCTCATGTTTATGCGAATCATTATACGTTATTTTTCCATGGGTTTCATGCT
>JAGPUY010000064.1 GCA_018067265.1 Oceanihabitans sp.
CTTGTTTTCCACTTATCTATAGTTATTCTGTGTCTTAAAGTTTTTTTTAAAATTTAGATGCGTCTTTATTTAATTTTGGTCTAGTTAATTCAAACAAACACCATGTTCAAGACAAAAACTCCCTCTTGCTTAATTAGAAAAAGCAATTTGTTTTTTAAAAAGAAGCAGATAGTTAAAACCATTAGTAAAGATAAGCGTAACCAGTATTCTGTTGAAATGAATGCAAAAAAAGATAGTTTGCAAACAATGGGAATAAATGCACTAAATAAAAACATAAAAAACTTAGAATTTATAAATCATTTAGAAATGAATTTACAAGACAAGCATATAAATAATATGCCTCTTGAATTTTTAACAGATTTGAAAAAATTAAAACAACATTCTCAATGTAATCTTTTAAAAGCACTTCATGCCATGAATACTTTTGAATAAGAATATCTAACTATTTCTAAAAACCATTCGTCGACACTTAAACGCTACCCGTCTACACCAAAATAGTTCTAATCGAAATTTTAATTTTCTGCTATCCCAATAAAGTACCTTTGCTATAATTAAAATTATACCCTCGTTATGATTAAAAAACTTAAAATTCTTCTTATTGAAGATGATATGATTGAAGTAATGAAGTTGAACAGAACCATTTCAACTTTAAAATTAGATCATAAAATCATTGAAGCTAATAATGGTGAAGAAGCTTTAGAAATATTAGAACAAAAGGATAACTTACCTGATATTATTTTATTAGATTTAAATATGCCGAAAATTAATGGCATTGAATTTTTAAATATTTTAAAAAAGGATAGCGTTTTAAAGTACATTCCAACCATAATTTTATCGACATCCAACAATCAAAAGGACTTGTTAGAATGTTACAAAACAGGAGTAGCTGGTTATGTAATTAAACCCTTAAAATATGAGGATTATGTTAGTAAAATTGAGAAATTATTAGCATATTGGAGTATTAATGAATTAATAGTAGTATAAAATAATGAAAGGTATCGTTTTTACAGAGTTTTTAGAATTAGTAGAAGATAAGTTTGGTCTAGAAATGGTAGACAATATTATCACGAGTTCTACCTTAGAGTCCGAAGGTGTTTACACAGCCGTTGGTACCTATAGTTTTTCCGAAATGCTACAATTATTAGGACATTTAAGCGAAAACACAGGCATCTCCATAGATAACTTACTATTGGTTTATGCAGAGCACTTTTTTAGCGTTATTGAAAAAAGCTATCCAGGTCTTTTAGCAACCTATAAAGATCCTATTGAAATGATTTCATCGATAGAAAATCATATTCATGTAGAAGTTAGAAAAATTTATCCGGATGCAGAGTTGCCAACCTTTGAAGTAATCGAAAAAACTGAAAATTCGTTAATAATGAATTATAAATCAAGCAGAGCAATGCATCACTTTGGTTTAGGTTTAATGAATAAAACTTTTGAGCATTTTAACGCAACAGCAACAATAGCCTTAGAAAAAATAAAAGACGACGGAACAGAAGTAAGGTTTATTATTCATAAAAATTAATGAGTCAAAATCAAGTTGAAATATTACAACGTGCTTTAACAAGAGAAAAGGCTGCTAGAAGAGCAGCTGAAAAAATTCTGGAAGAAAAATCAAGAGATTTATACCTAACTTCCCAAAAACTAGAATCACTACTCGACGAAAAATCGTCTCAACTTCAAGGTGTTTTTGAAAACATCGTAGATGCATACGTTGTTATGGATCTAAAAGGAAATTTTATAAAGTTTAATGAAGCTGCCACCAAATTATTTGGTTATGATATAGCTGTAGATAAAGTAAATGTTGTCCATCTTATTCATATAGAAGATTATAATTACGCAATGTCTTCTTTTATGGACTTACAAACTAATAGTTTTTTTAAAAATTATGAAGCTAGAGTCTATACGAAATCTAAGGAGGTGAAATGGGTACACATTAATGCAAGTATAATTTTTGATAAAAATAAGAAGCCTGTTGCAGCACAAGGAATTGTTAGAGATATTACAGCTCAAAAAGCATCCGAAGATAAGTTGATAGAATCCGAAAATAGGTTAGCATCTCTTGTTGTAAATCTGGATAGTGGCATTGTATTAGAAGATGAAAATAGAAAGATAGTACTCACAAACAATAAATTCTGTGAGCTTTTTAAGATTAATGCAAATCCTAAAGATTTAATAGGTATGGATTGCGTTGCAGCATCCGAACAAAACAAAATACTGTTTAAAGATCCGGAAGGGTTTATTCAAAGAATGCGAGCTATTGATGCAGATAAAAAAGCAGTAATAGGAGACGAGCTAGAAATGCTAGAGGGACAAATTCTAGAGCGCACTTATATGCCAATAAGAATAGGAGAAAAGTCTAAAGGATTTTTATGGACTTTTACAGATGTAACCTTGAAACGTACTTATAGTAAAAGCCTAGAAGCACAAAGGCAAAAATATTATAATATTATTGCGAATATGAATTTAGGGATGGTGGAGGTTAACAAGAACGAAGAAATTTTGATGGTAAATCAAAGTTTTGAGAAAATATCTGGTTATACCGAAGCAGAAGTTAAAGGGAAAAATGCGAGAGAGCTTTTTGCTGTCGATGGAGGATCTGAGATTGTATTAGAAGAAAATAAAAAACGTTTAAAAGGAGAATCTAGCTCCTACGAACTTAAAGTTAAAAATAAAGCAGGAGAGATTATATATTTATTAATAAGTGGTGCGCCAAATTATAATATAGATGGTGAAATAATAGGGTCTATTGGGATCCATTTAGATATTACGAAAATTAAAAACCTAGAACTGCAAAAAGAAAAATTATTAGAGAAATTAGAACGTAGTAACGACGAGCTACAAGAATATGCACACATAGTATCACATGATTTAAAATCGCCACTACGAAGTATACACGCTTTAGTGAGTTGGTTAAAAGAGGATAATCAAGGTAAGCTGGATGCTGTAAGTCTTCAAAATTTCGGACATATCGAAACTACTTTAGAGAAGATGGAGCAGTTAATTACAGACGTATTGAACTACTCTAGTGTGGGAGCAGAGACCGCTGTAAAAGCAGATGTAGATTTAAACAGTATGGTTAGTGAGTTGATTAATATATTATACATTCCGGAGCATATAGAAATAAAAAGTCTTCACGTATTGCCTAATATAAAAGGGGATATAACAAAGCTACAACAGCTATTTCAAAACCTAATTAGTAATTCGGTTAAGTTTATAGATAAAAAGTGTGGTAGTATTATAATAGATGTAGAAGATTTAAAAAGCCACTACAAATTTTCAATACAAGATAATGGTATTGGTATTGATAAAAAGTATCATAATAAAATATTTAAAATATTCCATTCTTTAAAGAAAAGTAAAGATTCCTCAGGAATTGGATTATCTATCGTTAAGAAGATTGTCAATTTACATGAGGGAGAAATATGGTTAGATAGTGAGCCAAATGTTGGAACTACCTTCTATTTCACATTAAAAAAATAGCAATGAAAACAGTACAATTAGTAAAACATAAAAATAAAGACTGGGAATACGTAATCGAAAAACAAGAGTTAAAAGAACCTTTAGTTATTGTTTTTGGTAATAGATATTTGTTAGAAGAAGATTCTATTTATGAGGATATTAGAGCGTTATTTCCAGATGGACATATCATATTTGGTTCTGCATGTGCAGAAATTTCATCAGATACTGTAAACGAAGAAAGTATTACAGTAACAGCGATAGAGTTTGAAAAAAGCAACTTCTTAATTAAAACAAGTAATGTTTTAAACGCAGATTTAGACAGTTTTAAAACAGGAGATGATCTTATTAAGCAATTTCCAAAAGAAGGCTTAAAATACGTCTT
>JAGPUY010000089.1 GCA_018067265.1 Oceanihabitans sp.
AGCATCTAAAGCGCCGTCGATAGAAGGATAACCAGTAACTACTAATTTAGGAATATTTGGAAAGTGCTCGGAAACATATTTTACCAACTCTAAACCATCCACACCAGGCATTTTTAAATCGGTAATTAATAAATCTATCGACTTATCTTGCAAAATAGCGATTGCTTCTTTTACCGAAATTGCTTTATAGGTATGATAATTTAATGTTTGCAAATGACGCTGTATGAGTTCTAGAATATGAACATCATCATCTACGATTAATATATTTTCACGATTTAATTCCATGCTTTAATTTTTAGGAAGGTTTATAGTAAAAATAGTTCCTTTTGGAATATTGGGTGTATGTTTTATATTTCCTTTATGACTTTTAACAATACCGTGCACCACGCTCAATCCTAAACCAGAACCTTCACCAACAGGTTTGGTGGTGTAAAACGGATTAAAAACACTTTCGCTATTTGCTGCATCAATTCCTTTTCCTTGGTCGCTAATTTCTATTTCAATATCCTTTTCATTTTGGGTTACATGCACTTTTATAACGCCGTTTTCTGGCGAAAAATAAACCGCATTAATTACTAGATTAAATACAACTTGTGTTAATTGAATCGCATCTACACGAAGTGTAATGCTATCTTCTAAAATATGCAGCTGACAATTAATATTCTTTTTAATGAAATTGGGCTTTAACAAACTAATAGCATCTTTAATAATAGGAACGATGTTTGTTAATTTCATTTGCTGCGGCATATCGCATGAAAAAAACATCAGTTTTTTAACGACTTCTCTAGAATAAATAGCACTATTCGTGATTTTTTCTAAATCGTTGGAAGCTTCGGTATTATTTACAAATTGCTCTTTTAATAATTCGGAATAACCCAAAATATTTGCCAAAGGCGTATTGAGTTCATGTGCAATTCCAGCCGTAATCTCTCCTAAAATGGATAAGCGATCGGTACGTTCTATTTGTCGTCTCGTTATCACTTCGTTTTCAATAATTTGTTTGCGTTCTAATAGATTTCCAATTTCTAAAGCTACTTTTTGCAAAAGTTGTTTTTCTTCATTTAAAAAACTATTCGAAGTATATTTAGCTTCTGAATACCCAATTTTTATAGAACCTATTGGCGTGTTAAATGTTTTAATAGCGGAAAGAATAAACACCTTTTCTAGAGGCTCTTTTCCTGTTTTAAATAATTCATCATGCATCAGTATTTCAACGGAAGCATCTTCAGGAAAACGAATAGCATCTTTTAAACTTATTGCTATCGCTTGTATGGTAGGATTAATGTTTTCCACATTACAATTCGCTATATATGAACTTATTGCATACAAACAAGTAAGCTCTTTAATACGCTCTTTTAATTTATCTTCCGCTGTAATTAATGGTGCCATTTTAATGATTTACACAACAAAAATACACATTTAAATTAGCTAAGTAAATATTATCGCTGTATTAAGTTTTCCATAAAATTATAAGTAAGACAAAAATAAAATGGAAGAACTATTACATCCTATTACAAATAAAAAAAGAGCCCCTTTCGAGACCCTCTTTTCATCCTTAATAAAAATAAAAAATTACTTAATAATTATCTTTTGTGAGGACACTGTTTTACCATCTGTCATTCTCACCACATATATTCCTGTTGCTACATTGCTTACATCTAATGTATTTAGTCCTGTATTTAATGTACCTTTTTTAACCAAGCCACCAATTACATTATACATTTTATAGTCATAATTGCTATTTACATTATTTAATTGGATGTTTAATACGCCATCTTCTACTGGATTTGGAAAGATTGTTGGAGCAGCTACTTCGCTAGCTTCTACCTCATCGACTCCAAGCGTATTATTTAGAATACTAATTTCCCATAAACCTCTACCAAACGTACCAACAACTAGCTTGTTTTGGGTGTAATTAATTTCAATATCACTCACTACAACATTAGGTAAACCTAGTCCTAATTTGGTCCAGCTACCTGTTCCTACTTTATAATACACGCCAAGTTCTGTACCTAGAAACAATATTTCTTGTCCTTGATTTTGCTTTAAAACTACTTGCTTTGCTATAATATTTGGTAAACCTGCAGAAATGTTTGTCCAAGTGGATCCCCCATTTGTAGATTTAAAAACCTTAGCACCATCTACATAACCATTCACGGTTGCATAAACCGTGTTCGTGTTATTTTGGTCTAAGGAAATAGAGTTCATTTTTGCTGCCGCTTCCGGTTGTGTAACCGCACTCCATGAGCTCCCATCGTTACTTGATTTTTGAATAGAATTTTCACCAATAACAAATAAATTATTTCCAAAGGTTTCTATATATTCAATTGGTCCAGCACCAGAATTAAGGTTCGTCCAAGAATCCCCTTTATCTATTGATTTATATACATCTGCAAAACCTCCATATAATGTTGTAGAAGTTGTAGAATGCATTTTTAAAGTCCAAACAAAAGGTGCTCCGGTAGTTGGCGTAGTTAAACTTGTTCCCCAAACATCTCCTAAAAATCCGTTATCTGCTCTGGTTAATCCGCCATTTTGAGAACCTAAATATCTAATTTGGGGATTTGAGTAATCTACAGCGGTACAAGTACCGTCACCAGCTCCTGCAGTAACCCAAGTAGGGCTTCCACCTACCATTTCTAAACTATACCCATCATTATCTTGGTTTCCCATAATCATGTTATCGGTACTCGTTTGCGGTGTTATTGCTACCGAATATAATTGTGTAACTATCACTCCGTTAGACTTGTATTCTACCGTTGGTTTTTCATCTGCAATATTTGCATAGGTCACAAAATTTAAACCACCATCATTTACA
This sequence comes from Oceanihabitans sp., assembly GCA_018067265.1. Classification (GTDB taxonomy): domain Bacteria; phylum Bacteroidota; class Bacteroidia; order Flavobacteriales; family Flavobacteriaceae; genus Oceanihabitans. The sequence continues at coordinate 2,819 of JAGPUY010000089.1, forward strand.
TTCCAAAAAGAATAACCGCTATCTAAAGATCCTATTTCATGAATATCTGCATGCCCATAAGATCCTGGAGAAGTATTATCTGCCCATGAATTGTTTAAAGTAACATACCAAGTATTTCCTAAATCATCTGAATTAATTCCATCTACAACCCCACTTACTATTAGTCCGTTTTTAACCGCTAAACATTGGTTGTAGGATTCTTGCGTACTATAACCCACTGCTGGGCTACCAACATTGGCAAGTGCAGGAGATGCATCTGCTGGATTATAAGAAGAAACTTGACCGTTATCAGCTTGCACATAAAACACCCCATTTTCGTTTGTAGTAATCGCGTGGCGCTTACTAGCTGCACCTTCTGAAATTAATGCACTCCATGTGTTTCCATTATTAGAAGAGAAGAATAATCCTCCCCAACTATCGGAACACATGATGTTACTACCATTTCTATGAAACTTTCCTAAAACAGCATCGTTATAGTTATGTGTAAATACATTTGTCCAAGTAGTACCTCCATCTGTAGTTTTCTTGATGTACTCATTCGTTCCTACAATAACTGTGTTGGCATCTATAACAATTAAATTAGAAGTAGATTCTTTCTCATCTAAACTAAAGGTTAGGTTTGTTGGCAGATAGGTTTCTCCAAAATCTGTAGATTTATAAACGCCAATAGAGTTTATATGTTTGGCATCATAATCTCCTGTCGAGATATAAATAGTCCCTGGATTATTAATATCTGAGGAACTACTTTTAATATCTGTAACTCCAATTCCTGCAAGTTGATCTAATTTTGGCGACCATGTTGCACCATTATCTAAAGATTTCCATACGCCACCAACTGGTGCACTTACAAATAGTACATTTTGGTTAGCATCTGTAGTGTGCTCATATCTTAAAAAATTAGTTAAACGTCCTAATTGTGGATTATTAGGATATCCATTAGCATCTGGTACTTCTTGCGGACCAATATTGCTCCAACTTTCGGTACTACTTGAAGCGCTATAGTTGGTATTTAATTTGTTAGCCATTTTACCTTTAGCATCAATAATTCCAGCATTATACCATCCTGAAAAAGCATTCGGAAAATTCCCGTTCACATCTACTCTATCTTTCCAGTAGTACGCCCATCTTTCAAATTGTTTATGCTTTTTTATTTCTGTCTTAGAGGCATTCTTATTGTATGCTCCTAATTCTTTCCTAACCTTATTGGTAATTTCATAATAATTGCTGCCTTTAATATTTGTTGCAGCTTTATAATCTATAGATTGTGAATAGGACACAATTGTAAAGACCATTAGTAAAAGAGTAATTGTTTTTTTCATTTTTTTCTATATTAATATTTGAACGAAACAAATATCTAATATCCATTACAAACCAAGCAAATTAGGACTACGCACTTACTACGCACTATACTATTTTAAAAAAAAGTAAAACGACTAATGCGTGCTTCATCGAATTTTAAATAAAAAAAAACAGCCCCAATGCTTTTGCAATGAGACTGCTTTAGTTTTAAATTACGCTATTAATCTAAAACAAAATTTTGTTTGTAATCATTGTACCATTAGCTAGTGTTGTTTTCACAAATAATACACGCTGGCTTCTAACCATAGATGGATTATTAAAAACGGTAGCGTCAATTTTTTCTTTTTCAAATACTTTCTTTCCTAAGATATCAAAAATCACAACCTTATTAATATCCTGTTCAGCGGACTTAATTTGTAAGTTATCGTTTTCATCCATAGAAATAAATACCGTATTATTACTAGCTATATTATTTTCTATTCCTAAGGTTTGATTATTAAGGTTTGATTCCCAAATACCTCTACCGTATGTTCCTGCCCTTAATTTTTCTGTAGGATAAAAAATCTCTAAATCTCTTACAGCAACATTTGGCAAACTAGTCATATAGGGTTGCCATGAAGACACATTATTATTTGCAATAAAAACACCAATATCTGCTCCTAAATATACTTCATCAGCAATACCATTATTTCGATACACAATGGTATTCATTGGCACATTTGGCAATCCTGCAGAAATATTCGTCCAATTTACACCTCCATCTACAGACTTGTATACTTTATTAGCGCTATCGTAACCAGAATACGTTACCCAAACTTTATTCGCATCTGTTGTAGAAACCGTTACACTAGAAAACGCAGCACTTGTAGCTAATCCTGTAGTAACATTTGTAAAGGAAGCTCCAGAATTTGTGGATTTAGAAATAGCATCTAATTGTACGGTATAAATAACCGTTGGGTCACTTGGTGCTACTACAAATTCTTTAATTCCATCTGAACCTGTTGCAGTTCCTAATGCCGACCAGTTATCTCCATAATTTACTGACGTATATAAAGTTGGTGTACCACCAGAATACAAGGTATATGTATTTGTAGGATGCATTTTAAACGGACTATAAAAATCGATACCACTTGGAAGTCCGTTAACAATTGGTGTCATTGTTGCTCCGCCATCTGCAGAACGACTATAAGCACCTTGAACATACTGCACATAAATATAATTATCATCCTCTGGATCTATGAAGCATTCTCCGCCATCTCCGCCATTGATATTATACCAACCTGTAGATTCGTTTAATATAGTACCATTGTCTTGTTCTCCTGCTACAATTCCTGTAGCTGTATAGGCTGACAAGCCTAATTTAACTACTTGCCCAATGGTTAGGTTATTGCTAATATCTATCCATTGATTTCCATTATCATAAGAAACAAAAAGACCTCCATCATTACAAGAATACATGGTGGTAGAACTTGAAGGTTGGTAAATAATTTCATGTACATCGGCATGAATTTCGCCAGTATTCCAAACGGAAGTATTTTCCCAAGTAGCCCCACCATCAAAAGATCTCCAGTGATTAACACCTCCAATAGTAATATTCTCTTTATCTGTAGGTGAAGCTACAATTGCTAAATCAAAAAACGCTTGTCCGCCAGCATCCGAGCCATCTGCGGTATACGCTAATAAGTTTGGTGTTGTAGACATATTTGTAAAAGTAGTCCCATTATCTGTTGAGCGATAGGTTCCCATATAAGACTCATCACTAGATTTACCATAAAGCGCGTATACATAAGCAGCATCATCTGCAGTTACTGCAATTGCTATACGTGAAACACCAGATGTTGGTAAGCCGTTTGTAATTTCCGTCCAATTGGCACCGAAATCTGTAGATTTATAAAAACCAGTTCCAGAAGCATATACCGTATTTGCATTCAAGGTGCCTGGTTTAAATTCCATGTCTTTTAAATCTGGTGTAGCACCGCTAAAGACACTACTAGAATATGTAGCCCAACCATCTGTGGTATAATATGCTCCATAACTGGAAGCTACAACCATTTTTAATGGGTTATTTGGATCCATTAAAAGTTTAGAAAGTTTTTCCGGGTAAACCGCAGGGTCAAAGACAAGTGCTGTCGGATTCCAAGTTACTCCACCATCTGTAGATTTTAATATACCAAGGCTATTTCTGTTTCCTTCAATATCACCAGTTGCTAAATACATGGTTGTCCCATTAGGAGCTATTGCCAAATCAGAACATCC
>JAGPUY010000095.1 GCA_018067265.1 Oceanihabitans sp.
ATAATACATGCTTGCTAAAATACATATCTGGATACCAAATACTAAAACTATTAATTGTTTCATTCTTTTTTTTGTAAAAAGCTTATAAAACAGACCACTTAAAAAAGCAAATTGGAAAACAAAATAAAAATGAGATATAAATAAATTCAAATTAGGATACAGAAACCCTATGATATGACAGGTAATTTCTATAATAGACAATGCTATTAAGTAAGCCAAAAATATTTTATATACTTTCTTTCTAATCGTGCTATTTGTTATAAATAGAAAGGTATTACATACTAAAAAAACCAATCCAAGTAAACTAACAAGAAAACCAAATAATAAATTCATAATTCCGGGCATTTTTTGTTGCTACTTTTGGGAACTAAAGCTATTCTGCTTTTCTGTATCCATAGAAATAAGTAAGTAGGTGTTGTAAATTTATGGAAATAAAAGCATTAAAAATAATATAGAATCTTTTTTTCAATGGAAGAAGCGTACCTAAATTATTCGAATAAAGAGAAAACAACTTCTAGTATTAATGATTGGAATTATTATATTCTTTTAAAACACCTTACAAGACTGTCTAGCGTACTCAAATTTAGATTCCTAAGTACGTTTTACAGCTCTTTCGAGATCTGAAATAACTTGGTTTTGCGACTGTAAGTTAAAAACAAAGACAAAGCCCAATAATTATTTTCATAAGGTTTGCTTAGGTCTTTTGTTTTTTCTTTTTAGCTGCTGGGAATAATACATTATTTAAAATAAGTCGGTAACCAGGAGATGTTGGATGCAGGTCTAATTCTGTTTTAGGGTCTCCTACTCTATGCGTATAATCTTCTGGATCATGGCCTCCATAAAAGGTAAAAAAACCTTTTCCTTTTATACCATGAATGTATTTTGCTTCTCCATTAGATTTGTTTTCTCCCATCACCAAGACGTTACTTTTGATTTCTTCGCGTGTAAAAGACGTGGTTTGTCCCATAAAACCTTTCACTAATGCCGTGTGATTTTGACATAGCATACTTGGAATTGGATCCCATTTTGCAGAGTAATCCATGAGTGTAAAATAATCTACGGTTTTAGATATTTTTCGTTTTTGGGTCATATCTATACTAGAAAACTCATACACATTCGGACTTTGTTCTAAGGTATAATCTTTAAATGCAAAGGTTTTACTGTAGTCAATTTTGTTTTGATAATTGGCGTCACTACCATCGCCATCAAACATAGGTTCACAAATATCCAATCCTTGTGCAGAAAGCGCAATATCAAAACTATCTGTTGCGCTGCACATGGCAAACATAAATCCGCCACCAATTACATAGTCTCTAATTTTTAAGGAAACGGCTAGTTTTTCTTCTGAAACTTTATCATAACCAAGTTTAGTGGCTAGTGCTTCCGCTTCTTTTTTTTCTTCAATATACCAAGCGGCCGTTTTATATGCGCGATAAAATTTACCGTATTGTCCCGTAAAATCTTCATGATGTAAATGCAACCAATCGTATAGTAAAAGAGCATCTCCTAAAACTTCTTCATCATAAATGGTTTCATAAGGAATTTCGGCATAGCTCAAAACCATAGTTACTGCATCGTCCCAAGGCAATTTTCCTTTAGGACTATACACCGCAATTTTCGGTGCTTTTTCTAAAACGATGGCTTCCATATTCTTACTCGGACTACTAATTTCTTCTAGAATACCTTCCGCTTTAGCGTTAGATAATACTTCGAAAGAAACGCCTCGTATTTGACATTCGCGTTGAATTTCTTGAGTATCTGGTACAAGAAAAGATCCGCCACGATAATTAAGAAGCCATTTTACTTTTAGCTGTTTTTCTAAAGTCCAATAGGTAATTCCGTAGGCCTTTAAATGGTTTTTTTGCATCTCTGCATCCATAGGAATTAGAATGTAGGATGCAAAAGTTTGCGTTACAAAAAGTATAAGTAAAAGTGTTATTATTTTTTTCATTTGTAGAAAGGTACTCAAAAATTATTCCGTTTAAACCTGCATTAGTACAATTTTAACCAATGGCGTATTTAAGTAGTTTGTTATAATGTGGCATACATTCTTTTAATAGCGGTTCTAAACGCTCTGGAAAAGTTTCGCTCTTTGGTGTGTAGGCTAAATATCCAGTGGATTTATGAATATTCGCATACCAATATTTTGCCCAAATACCGTCTTCTTTTCTAGCTCCAGCTTCCCAATGCAGCATATTTTCATCAAAAGGAATACCTATAAACTCACATAATTGGCTTAATACCTTCTTCGGATTTAATAGCACACGTTTCGAGTCCAGCACAATTGGTTTTATATTATTCGCTTCGAAATAGTCTAACAACTCGGTATGTTTGGCATAACCAACATCCTCCAAATTAGGATTCTCTATCACTTTATCAAAAGACGGAAGCATTTCATGAGGATCTCGTGTTAGCATGACATGATACACGTTTTCCTCTTTCATAAAATCTCTATTGACATCCAGTAAATGATGCGTCATATTTTTAAAAAAGAAAACAGAACTAGTGGTATTCGTCATCATTTCGGCTATCACCTTATTACCATCCTGTTCTAAAGTATCCAAAATATCCTGAGTTCCTGGATGGTATTCTTTGGCAACTGTATTACGTAAATAATGTGCATACAAAGGTTCATCTACCACTTTTGTGTCTTCCCTTTGCGCAAAGCTATACATTAAAGTTGTGGAGATATTTCTTGGTCCAGACCACAAACAGATGCGTTTACTAGTTGCCATTTGCTACTTCTTTATCAATTAATTCGTTGTATAAGCCACTTAATTTTCTGGTAAAATCGCCATAAGATTTCTCACCGATTATTCTACCATCAATTTTGGTAACCGGAGTTAATCCACCAAAGGTTCCTGTAACAAAAGCTTCGTCTGCACCATACACATCAAACAGCGAGAAGTCTTTTTGGTGACATACAATATTATTTATTTTACAAGCCTCAATAACTTTAGCTCTAGTAATACCATTCATACAATATTGTCCGGTAGACGTGTATACTTCTTCGTTTTTAATAATAAAGAAATTAGTAGCATTACACGTAGCAACAAAACCGTTCACATCTAGCATTAACGCTTCGTCTGCTCCGGCTTCAATAGCTTGAATAAGTGCTTGTACTTCGTGAAGTTTACTATGGCAATTTAATCTAGGATCTAAATAATCTGGAGATCCACGACGGACTGTACTTGTAAATAAAGTGATTCCTTTTTCTTTACTTTCTGGTGAAGCTTTTTTGTATTCTGGTAAAATAACCACATTGGGTCCAGAAATAGTTAGTCTAGGATCTTGCGATGGTGTTTTTTTAATTCCTCTAGTAATCATAATACGCACGTGTACATTGTCTTTCATATTATTTTTATTTAAGGTTTTCCAGACTTCTTCAATCAATCCTTCTTTAGTAAAAGGAAATTGCATACCAACAGCAGCTGCAGATTGCCATAATCTATCTAAATGATCTTTAAGAAAAACCAGAACACCTTTGTGTAAGCGAAGTGCTTCCCAGATACCATCTCCTACAAGATAACCACTATCTAAAACCGAAATTTTAGCGTCTTCTCTTTGGAAGAATTCCCCGTTAATATAAATTTGAATATCTTTATTTCTGCTGTCTTCTACAGCATTATGTGTACCATGAACCATGAACTTCTTATCTTTTTAATTTGAAAATTAAAGATAATGAAAAAGGAGGTAAATCGTCTAAGAAATTAAATCAGAAATCTTTTTGGTACTAGGAAATTGCTCAAAGATAATTTTAAGAAAAACAGTAATTGGAATAGCCATAATAAGTCCTGGAATTCCCCAAAGAAAACCCCAAAACATTAACATTACGAGCACCGTAATAATGTTTATAGAGAATGATTTCCCCATAAACACAGGTTCTAAAATGGCGCCAAATAATACTTGCACTCCGGTTATAGCGATTACAAATAAAAACAAAGTACTTGTTGGATCTAATTCTATAAACGCAAAAATAGAAAGTGCAATAACTGCAATAAAGGAACCTACCATTTGTACAAAATTAATGACAAAGGCAAAAAGTCCCCAAAAGATAGGGAAACTAACATCAAAGAAATAACAAGCCAAACCAGTACCAACACCTGTTAAAAAGCTCACTAAAAACTTGACTTTTATAAAGGTATTTAGTTCTTTCTGTATTTTACCATATGCTAGTAAGGAAGTTCGTTTTTTCTTTAAAACCATTTTATTTAAAACATCTTGCATATTAATAGACTCTGCTAATAAGAGTACCACAAAGAATGCCGTCATGAGTAACATGGTTAAAAACTGACGTAAAAAACCAACGGTTGTACCAATGTTTTCTTTTTGAATAAATTGAGATAAGATATTTTTATCTTTTTGCATCTCTACCCCAAAAGTGCTTTCTAAATATTGTGCTGCATCATTTATTTTAACTTGCGCTTTGTCAAAAAAAGCAGTGTCACTAGCCATAATTTGTTTGCTAGACAATTTGATAAGCTCTACTCCCATTTTTAATCCTAGCCCTATTAATAAAACGATAATAATAATACTTACTATTTTTGGAACTTTTCGTTTCCCTAGCCAACGCATTAATGGTAAAAACAACAGCGCAATAAACATAGCAAACACCAAAGGAATAAATATAAAAGACAATACTTTTAATAAATAAAACAAAATGGGTATCACTATAATTAGTAGTAGTATGTTGGTGGTTCTGCGTTCGCTTAACATGTAGGTTCTTATTTTTCTATTTATTTAGCTATGAAAAAATTAGTTTAAAATGGCACATCATTATCATCAAAATCATCTGGAGCCCCAAATGCATCATTTGGTGATGGTAAATTTTCCGATTTAAAAGTATCATCATTTGCGGCTGCATTCATTTTAGAATGAAATTCAAAAGGCGAATCAAAATCGTCAAGATTATCGAACTTACCTAAGTTTCCAATAAACTTTAAACGTATATTTTCTAGTCCACCATTTCTATGCTTTGCAATAATAAATTCGGCTTGCCCTTCTGTTGGCGAGCGTTCTTCATCATCCCATTCATCAATTTTATAATATTCTGGTCTATAAATAAAACTCACAATATCTGCATCTTGTTCAATTGCGCCAGATTCCCGTAAATCGGAAAGTAAAGGTCTTTTACTTCCACCACGCGTTTCTACAGCACGCGATAATTGCGATAGTGCAATTACAGGAACACTTAATTCTTTTGCTAATGCTTTCAGGTTTCTAGAAATCATAGAGATTTCTTGTTCTCGATTTCCACCATGACTTGGTCCTCCAGTCATTAACTGTAAATAATCAATCATGATCATTTTAATACCATGTTGTGATGCTAAACGTCTTGCTTTTGCACGTAAATCGAAAATCGAAAGTGAAGGTGTATCATCAATAAACAAAGGTGCTTTTTCTAAACCTTTTACCTTTACGTTTAGTTGTTCCCATTCGTGTTTTTCTAATTTCCCTGTTCTTAGCTTTTCGGAAGACAATCCGGTTTCACTAGAAATTAAACGTGTAATTAACTGTACGGAAGCCATCTCTAAAGAAAAGAATGCTACTGGTACATTTTGATCTACGGCAATATTTCTAGCCATAGATAATGTTAATGCCGTTTTACCCATACCTGGACGAGCGGCTACAATAATTAAATCGGATGGCTGCCAACCAGAAGTAAGTTTATCCAGTTTATTAAAACCTGTAGCAATACCACTTAATCCTTCTTGATTCGATATTTCTTCAATTTTCTTTTTCGCCTGAATTACTAAATCTTGTGCTGTTTCACTCGATTTCTTAATATTTCCTTGCGTTACTTCGTATAGTTTAGATTCTGCTTTGTCTAATAAATCGAAAACATCTTGTGTTTCGTCATAGGCGTCTTCAATTATTTCTGAAGAGATTTTTATTAAACTACGCTGAATAAATTTCTGCAAAATAATACGTGCATGAAACTCAATATGTGCAGAAGAAGACACTTTTTGTGTTAGTGAAATGAGATAAAAATCTCCACCAGAAACATCTAGCTTTTGATTCTTCTTTAATTGGCTGGAAACGGTTAATAAGTCAATTGGCTCACTGTTTTCAAACAGTTGAAAAATAGCTTCAAAAATATGTTGATGTCCTTCTTTGTAGAAAGCATCTGCACTTAAAATATCAATTACTTCATCTACACCCTTTTTATCGATCATCATCGCGCCGAGCACAACCTCTTCTAAATCAAGAGCTTGCGGAGGAATTTTCCCTCTTTCAAGATTGATTAATGTACTTTTATCGACTGGATAGCCTTTTACTTGATTTGGTTGCTTCATGTAAGCGAATGTAAATAAATTGTTGAGATATTAGCACCTATAAAGATAGTTCAATCTTCACAGGTAGTTAACATTTTAACTGTTAATAAGTGATAAATATTGTTAATAAGCATAAAAAAAACTGAAGCGTATGACTTCAGATTTTTTTATTAGGTGGTTTTATACGGACTAGCCTTTATAAACTCCAATGTTTGTGTATTTTTCCATGCGTTGATTTACTAAATCTTTTGGTGA
>JAGPUY010000195.1 GCA_018067265.1 Oceanihabitans sp.
CTAATAAGAAGGCACCTTTAAAAGCATATTTCACACTTTTAAGTCTGTTTACAAGAAAAGATTCTTTTTTTGCCATTATATAACTTTTAAAGCTACCTCTTTTTAGGAATATATTATTTTAAAGCTTCTAATGCGGCTTTATAATTTGGTTCATCCACAATTTCTTGTACTTGTTCTGTATGTGTAATCATTCCGTTTTCGTCTATTACTACTACACAACGGGAATGTAAAGCATCTAAAGGACCACTAACAAAGTTTAAACCGTAGTTTTTTCCGAAGCTTCCATCCTTATAATCGGATAAGTTTACTACATTTTCTAAACCTTCTGCGCCACAAAAACGTGCTTGTGCAAATGGTAAATCGTGTGATATACAAAGTACTTTGGTGTTATTTAATGTACTTGCTTCTTTATTAAATGTTCTAACAGATTGTGCACAAGTTCCTGTGTCCACACTAGGGAAAATATTTAATACCACTTTGCTTCCTGCAAAATCGGAAAGGGTTTTATTAGCTAAATCGGTTGTTGTTAATGTAAAATTAGGTGCTTTGGTTCCAACTTTTGGTAATTCTCCAGAAGTTTGTATTGGGTTTCCTTTTAAGGTTACTGTTGCCATATTTATGAAATTTAATTAAAGTATAAATCTAAGAATAATTAAATGCTAATACTATCCAGTGCTAACTTTTTTTATTTTTTTTGAAATTTTCAAAAGCATGCATTTCATGGGGCAAGGATTACTGCTTGGTAAAAATGGAATACGTATCTATTACAGACGCAAAAGGAAACGCGGCAAAAGTTACTATTGTGGTGTAAACCAATCGAATGGTACTATTCATGTAATAGATCCTGTTTTATTACCAAAATCTTAGTTTTTGAAGATTAATTAAGGTTCGTTTGAAAAGCTACTTCCATTTGAAGTGGCTTTTTGTTTGTTTATGAAGTTTGCTTTCTTTAATTTTAAAGCAGGAGGAATTAAAACTATAAATATTTATTATGATAAAATAAAAACAATCAATTTTATTTATTGTATTTAAACTAATCAATAGAGTAAATTTATCAAAAATTAAATAATATAAAAATATATAATATGGATCATTCTAATAATGGAGACGCAAGTAAATGCCCTTTTTTAAGTGGTACAAACAAACATACTTCTGGAGGAGGAGTTGAAAACAGAGATTGGTGGCCAAACGAATTAAAACTAAACATTTTACGTCAGAATGCTTCAAAATCGAATCCAATGGGAGAAGATTTTGACTATGCAAAAGCATTTGCAAGTTTAGATTTTGGCGCGCTTAAAAAAGATGTTACCGATTTAATGACAGACTCACAAGATTGGTGGCCTGCAGATTATGGACATTACGGCGGATTAATGATTAGAATGGCTTGGCACAGTGCAGGAACCTATAGAGTTGGTGATGGACGTGGAGGAGCAGGAGCAGGAAACCAACGTTTTGCACCTATTAACAGTTGGCCAGATAATGGAAATTTAGATAAAGCGAGGCTATTATTATGGACTATTAAACAAAAATACGGTAACAAGATTTCTTGGGCCGATTTAATGATTCTTGCAGGAAATTGCGCATTAGAATCGATGGGATTTCCAACTTTTGGATTTGCCGCAGGTCGTGAAGATGTTTGGGAACCAGAACAAGATGTGTATTGGGGAAGTGAAACAGAATGGGGAGAAAATAAAGATCGTTATGCAGAAGGCGATTTAGAAGATCCCTTAGCTGCTGTTATGATGGGATGGATTTATGTAAACCCAGAAGGACCAAATGGGGTACCAGATCCAATGGGTTCTGCACATGATGTACGTGAGACTTTTGGTAGAATGGCAATGAATGATGAAGAAACAGTAGCGCTTGTTGCTGGCGGACATACTTTTGGAAAAGCGCATGGTGCTGCAGATCCTGGGCAATATGTTGGAAAAGAACCACACGGAGCTCCTATTGAAGAAATGAGTACAGGCTGGAAGAACAGCTTTGGTACTGGTGTTTTAGATGATACCATTACGAGTGGCATTGAAGGTGCATGGACACCAAACCCAACACAATGGGATGCCGATTATTTTGATGTATTATTAAATTACGATTGGGAATTAACTAAAAGTCCAGCTGGCGCACACCAATGGAAACCAACCGCAGCATCTAATGCGAAAAGAGCGCCAAAAGCAGGAGATGCTAATGGTAGACAAGATTTAATGATGACCACTGCAGATATCGCTTTAAAAGTAGATCCTGCATATTTAGAAATTTCGAAACGTTTTCATGCCGATCATAAAGCTTTTGAAGATGCGTTTGCTCGTGCTTGGTACAAACTTACACATCGTGATTTAGGACCGGTTTCTCGTTATTTAGGACCAGAAGTACCTAAAGAAGAATTATTATGGCAAGATCCAATACCAACCGTACACTATACTTTAAGTGCTACGGATATAGCTACCTTAAAAGGAAGGATTGCAGATTCGGGATTAACCATTTCACAATTAGTGACTACGGCTTGGGCTTCTGCATCTAGTTTTAGAGGATCGGATAAAAGAGGTGGAGCAAATGGAGCACGTATTCGCTTAGAGCCACAACGTAGTTGGGAAGTGAATAACCCTACCGAATTAAATAAAGTATTAACCGTTTTAGAAGGTATTCAAAGTCAGTTTAGCGGAGACGTTTCTATGGCAGATATTATTGTACTTGCAGGAAATGTTGGTGTAGAAAAAGGATTGAAAAACGCGGGTTACAATCATACAGTGGACTTTGCGCCAGGTAGAGGAGATGCAACACAAGCGCAAACAGATATCGAGCAATTTGGTTATCTAGAGCCTTTAGCAGACGGATTTAGAAATTATATTAAGGCAGATTTAAAAATAGCTGCCGAAGATTTATTAGTCGATCGTGCTAATTTATTAACACTTTCTGTACCAGAAACAACGGTGTTAGTTGGTGGACTTCGTGTTCTAGGAGCAAATTATGACGGATCTAATAATGGTGTATTTACCGATACCGTTGGAAGTTTAACCAATGATTTCTTTAAAAACATATTAGACTTTACGTATACTTGGAAAGCAACTTCTGAAGACGATAGATTTTTTGAAGGTCGTAACCGAAAAACTGGGGAAGTGAAATTTACAGGAACGCGTGCCGATTTAATTTTTGGTTCTAATACAGAACTAAGAGCCATTGCAGAAGTGTATGGTGCTAATGATGGTCAAGATCGTTTTGTAAAAGATTTTGTTGCCGCTTGGACTAAAGTAATGAACCTGGATCGTTTTGATTTAAAATAAAAAGAAGAAATAGTGATTTTAAAAGGAATGGATTTAAAAATCCATTCCTTTTTTATTGAAAAAAAGTATACCATGAAAAATATAGAACAGGTTTTTGAAAGCATAAAAAATAAGGATAATAGCACTTTACAAGCATTGGTATCTGAAAACCCAAGATTAGCCGAAGCAAAAGACCAACGTGGTTTTACACCATTAATTCTAGCTACGTATTTGGATAATGAAGCTGCCACCAAAATATTAGTAGAAAACAAAGCGCCAATTAACGATAAAGATGCCTCTGGAAACACCGCCTTGATTGGTGTGAGTTTTAAAGGGAATATCGCTTTTGCGAAGTATTTAATAGAAAATGGAGCAGATGTAAATGCTATAAATAACCACGGAACCACTGCGTTAACCTTTGCTACGCAATATAATAAAGTAGCCATTGTGAAGTTGCTTTTAGCGCATAAAGCAGATGTTACTATTAAAGATAACGAAGGTAAAACGGCTTTGGATTATGCAGAAGATAAAGGGTTTACAGAAATTGCTACACTCTTAAAATAAAGAAGTGTATTCCTAATAAAAACGGCGTTTAAAAATAAGGGTTACTCTCATTTTTAAACGCCGTTTTATTTGTTTTAGAAATGTGTTACCTCCAATTTTTATTTTTCGCCATAGCCTAGGATTGCCGAATGTGGAAAAGAATAGCCATTCCCCTTTTTAAAAGCATCACAGTTTGTAATAAAGTCGTTTTTAATATCCTTTTGTTTGCTTTCTGGAAAGAGGTGTAAATTTCCCCAATCCCAACAACCATTAATTAAAGGATCGAGTGAATCCATATGCCAGTTGGTATCTAGTTTTTCTAATTCGAAATTTTTTAAACTAGCCTTTGTCGCAATGTCATTATAGGTATCAAAATCGGTAACCCCAAATAGTGGTCCGTGTGGCAGAGCAGATAATTCGTGATGTTTTGCAAAGGCTTGAAAAAAAGCACCTAAGGAACTTTGTTCTTCATTGGCTCCCCAAACGGCGAAAGCAAATTTTCCGTTAGGTTTTAAAACTCTATGAATTTCTTTAAAAACGGTATTCGGTTCTGCAAAATGATGCACAACAAAATTGGCGATTACCACATCCATACTGTTATCTTCTAGTGGCATATTCTCGGCATCCGATTGTTTAAAAGTCAGATTTGGATGCGAAGCATTGGCTTGGTCAATCATCTTTTGCGAAAAATCGATTCCGATAACTTTTGCGCCAGATGCACTAATTTTACTTGTGGAGTTTCCCGCAGCACAACCAATATCTAAAACCTTAAGATTGGCGTCTACTTTTGTTTTTCGTAATAATAGCGGAAGTGTTTCATTGGTTAAAGTTGCCCAAGTGTCGTTATAACTTGGTGAACATCTTGTCCATGTTTCTAATTCGTATGCTCGTACTGCGTTTTGGTTTGGTTGTTCCATAAGGTTAGATTTTTTATAAGATTCATGTTTCAAGTTTTAGGGAACAAGTATGTGTGCAATAATTTTTAAAAAAGAAAACAAGACGAATTGTAATTTGCTTATTTTCAGCAATATATAAAATTAATTTCATGTAGTTTGCGTTTTTGTTATTCTTTACCATGGTCCAACCGAAACCTTTCAAAATTTAGCAATTACTTAATCTTAGAAGCGCATAAAAAAAACACATTTGTGAAATAGGAAAACTAATTGTTGCGAATGGAAAATTGTATGTAAAAAGAATAGTAGATAAACAGTTAGAGGTTTTTGAGTTGTAAGTAGTTTTTAGCGGAATGTATCCGTTTTTAATGACATTGGTTATAGGTGTCTACAACCTTTTTGATGTCATTCTTGACATACACCTTTTCCTCTAATTTGGAGGCGACCTCGGGACAATCTGAAAAATATGTCATGGCTCTTTTTTTAAAGGTACTGGATAGTCTGGCAGTAATTAACGGACTTGCTATTTGTTCCTTTTCTCTTATCACATAAAATTCATTAAAATCACTAAAGGAATAGTGCCAAAAATTAACGGTATTAGTATAAGGACCAGCCCCCATATACATTGGTGTAGAATGGCTAATGCTTACTCTTCTTGCGTATAAAGTTGCTTTTCCTGCGCTGATTACTTTAAAAAGCCCTTTTTTGTTTTTGGAAGTGGAGATGTATTCAAAATACGCTATTTCTGTATCCGATTTTCTAAAAATCACTTTTGCTACCTGCGACTCATCATATTTCTTGGTTTTCGATTTTCTATCGGTGCGGTATTTTACTTTTTCTTTACCGTTAATCGCTAATATGTTTTTAGAAAGCATAGGAAGTTTAATCTTCCCTTTTAATGTACTCCCGTTTTTTAATACTAGTTCTCCCTCGGTCCAGTTGTATTGGCTATAAGAAAGTGAAATGGTTAAAAGGCAAAAGAGTAGTGTGAGTTTTGTTTTCATGGGGTTGGGGTGTAATGGGGTCCTTTTAATATTCTATTTTTAACGTTTTCCCGTCTAGGAATTTTCCTTTGGATTCCGAAATTTTTAGTTTTTGATCTGCGGAAATACCAATGGTTTCTCCATCTTTTAATGTCACGTTATAGGCAATAACATAATGTGCTAAGTTAAACATCATTTCATTCAATTCTTCGAGGGAGTTTTCTGATGCAACAATTTCCATTTCCTGTTTTCCAAAGTCGGCAAGTCCATAAGTATACACCGATTGTTTTCCGTTTTCTTTTCTTAAACCAAAGTAAATCCAATTATATAAAGGAAGATCTTCTTCCGTCATCATGTCCACATTGTCTTGGTAAAAGTCCTTTTGGAGAACTAATGTTCTTCCGCCAATATAAATACCTAATGCTTTGCTATTGTTCATTACCGCAGAAGCAATTTTGCTGTATAATAAATTTTCTTGAACAGCATTTTTTCCAGCATTCATAATAGATAATACAATGTGCCCTTTATGTTTTGAGGATTCTTCCACGCCATTTTTCCAGAAATAATTGTATGCTGCGGTATTTTCTACTTCGCCCTCTGGAATGGCAGCAGGAATAGTTGCAATGGCAATCGTATAATCTTCAATGACTAATACAGCGGCTTTGTCATCTGCATCCTCGTCATTTACTTCTAGTTTCCATTTTGTACGCAGTTCCTGTACGGTTCCTTTTAGATTAAATGAATTTGGTTCTTCTAGAAGTACCATGCCTAAAATAGTTGCATTGGTATTTATTTCTGTTTTTTTGTCTTTTTTTATGAAGCTAAATAATCCCATAGATATAATTCCGATGCATAGTATAGTTATTGATTTTTTCATGTTGTGGATAAAGGTTTGGTATGTGGTTTTTGGCGTGGTTAAGGAAGTAATTTATGGAATTTTTATATATTGTCAACTTGTTGGGTTTTCAATTTTTTCTACAAATTGTAATTTGTCCATAAATTCAGAAAGTTCATTATCGTCAATATCTATAATTATAAGATTATTCATACATCTTGTAAATCCTGTATATATAAGTTCCTTGTAGGTCTCTTCAAGAGTGTCCTTTTGAACAATTAGAAAAAGTGTTTTTATCTCCCAACCTTTATAACTGTGTACCGTTGAGAATTTGGTAACGCCTGAATTCATCCAAAAGTGAAGTTTTTTGTTCTTTCTAATTTTATCTAATTCCTTATAGAATTTTCTGGTTTGACCATTCTGTTCTTTTAAATGATCGTAAAATTCTTTTGTTTCAGACATTATATAAGACTTCTCATTTGTTGTTTTTCTAAAATGGAATTCAATTTCTCTGATCGTTTCTATTGATAGGGATAGTACGCAAACATCATTTGGGTGACTACCTAGTTTTGTTGAATAATCGCTTATGAAATCAGCTAAAACCTTAAAATTAAGAGTCGTGTAATATTTATAGTGTACCTTATCAAATAGAGCAGATTGAAAATCTACATTTTCAAATTTATCTGGAATATGTTTGTCTGCTAAAAACTTCTTTTGAAAATCCGAAGCAAAGGCGGTTATAGTTGGAGTTAATCTAAATGATTGGTTTAGTTCTGCCCATCTTCCTGGGCTGTCAGGAATAACAAGGGTCTTTTTGTTTTCTACTAATGAAACTCGATTATAAATATCTTGTTTACTATCTCCGAATACAACAAATTCTCCATTTTCTGCTAAAAAATACTTTTTGATTAATCTTAGCCAAATTGTTTTATAGTCTTGAACTTCATCAATGAATATTGCAGAGTATTTTTCAATTAGGAATTTAAAATCCTTAAATAAGTCAATATTTCCATAATATTTATCATTAAAGAATTGTTCTTTTCTCCAATTCTCCCAGTTATCGAAATCTTCTGGAATATCAAATTCAATTCCAAGATTGTTCATCTTTGAATTGAAAAAATCGTGATAATTAAGAATATGAAAATTTTCCCAATAAAATTCTTCACGAACACTACTAATTTTGTCGTGGATATAATTTTTAAGTGAAATATTGTAGGTTAGGATTAAAACTTTTTTGTTTGTTCGTATATGCGCGTTTACGGCTCTTTTTGCAAGAACTAAAGTTTTACCCGCACCGACAATCCCTTTTATTTTTTGTTCACCTTGTTTACTAGTGGAAAGTTCTATCTGTTTTTTTGTGTATTTAAAATGTCTTCCGTTGTCGAGTGAATGAAATGAAGGCTTTAAATACCTTTTAAAACTGTCATAGAGCTCGTTAGTAAAATTGAATGATTTTCTGCTGACCCATTTTTTATATAGGAGATCGGTTAAATCTTTTGAATTAAGATTGTCTTTTCCTATTAGTTCAATGTTCTTACT
>JAGPUY010000115.1 GCA_018067265.1 Oceanihabitans sp.
ACCTGGATTGGCAGCAACATTGGTAAATACACCGTTTCCATCATTACGCCAAAGTTCATTTATTTTATGGGTTACATTTCCACCTCTACATTTAGCAATAAACATATCGGAATCGCCATCATTATCATAATCTACCCAAACCGTTCCATAATTTCCACCATTTGGATGGGTTCCTATTCCATTAGGAACACCAGAAGAAGGTCCTTGGTAAAAAGATAAATTACCTGTTCCATCATTAATAAAATATACGTTCGGTTCTACATCATGACAAACAAAAGCATCTAAATTACCATCATTGTTAATATCTACAAAATTGGAACGTTGTGAGAACACATAATCTGTAGTATTAAAAGACTGTGAGTAACTTGTGCCATCTGCATTAGCCATCATAAAGGATACGCCATTTCCTGCGCCATATAATAAATCATTATATCCATTTCCATCTAAATCTCCGGCTGCAATACTCCATCCAGGACCAAAATTTGCAGACGTAACATAAAGGGTTTCATCGAAACATCCGTCTATAGATTGGTATATAATTTGAAGGCTAGAAGCGTTGGCAGCAATTAAGTCGTCTAACCCATCATTATTCATATCTACAACTGCGTAACTAGACGCGCTCATAGAAGATACACTATTGTTTTGCGTAAAAACAAAAGCATTAGGTGCTGGAGGTGTGTTATTTGTAGAAAAAGACAAAGAAGCCCAAGAGTTAAATCCGCTTCCGTCCAGGCATTGGGATCTAACATATACTTCATAGTTGGAGTTCACTGCTAAACCAGAAACTAGATAAGCATCATTTGTACTGGTAGATGTTCCAGAGGAAGGTGCTCCCGATCCTTGCGCTTGCACTGCAATTTGCCATGTAATTTCATCGCTTCCTGGTGACCAGTAAATATCTGCCGAATTATCTGTTACATTACAAATGCTTAAATCGGTGATTTCTGGACAATTTGGAGGAAGTACAGAAGACAGGTTGGGTGAATTAAAACAAATTCCATATCCATAAGAATCATTATCATCATAATAAATACGGTACCTAAAGTTTTGAAGTTGATTACTGGAAAATCCTGAAAAGTCTAATTCGTCACTTTGAAAATCATCCGGAGCTCCATTGCAATAATCGGTATTTGGTATGTCTGAAGTGTCTGTATCGTATGTTGGTCCCCAATTTACCCAAGAACTAGTATCTGCATCCCAATATTGGAGGCTTAAAGATTCGTTTTGGTATACATTAAGTACATACGAAGAAGAGACCACTAAAATAGTTTCTCCAGCATTAAGGGCATTCGTTAAATTAATGGTAGGAGATTGTACGCCTATAGTATTATCGGAACCACCACCGCCTTCATCGTCATCAAAAGAAAAGCTGGAAGCGCCGCCAGATACCGTTGGGTTTCCTGTAAATATTAAGGGTGCTGGATCATAAGAACCATCTAAATCCCAATTCGTATTTGGCCAGTTTGCATTTTGGTTTAATACTTGACCTGTAGCAAAAAAGCCACATAGCATTAGGGTAAGTACAAGTGTAATTTTTTTCATTTTTTTTGGTTTTAGTTGCATTGTATGGTTAATGAGTTTATCCACGCTTCGACTAATTGAATTCCTTCAATATGTCTAAGTGTTCTACCTAGTAGTGGCATTCTAACAGATTCTTCTGTTTCATTTAATCTATAAAATAGTACGGAATTTCTTGCATTTTGTGATTCTACAATATAGGTTAGATCGGTTCCAATTTCTGTATCTGGTAGTACGCAGATTCCTAAATTATCCGGATTTGAAGTGGCATCAAAATGAAATCGAATAGGTCGGTAAGCACAATGAGATTCTTCCGAATGACAATGCGCACAATTAATATCTAAATAAGCTCTTGCTCTTAAAGGTACAGATAGTGTTTCGTCTTCCCAATTAGGAAGCGTTTTAATATTAGAAGGATAGTTTTCTGTTAAGTAGCCAAATTCAGCCCATTTTTGTAATTGATTGATCGGTCCATTTCCATAATTATAAGCGATATTTAAATTTCTAGGTTTTGGACCAATTGGTATCGAGATGTCTCTTGTTTTGTGGCAAGTATGACATTGTGATGCACTAGGTATTCTGTATTCTACGTGCTTTGTTTCTGTTCCTTCGTTCCAGTCTGTACTTACTACGCCTCCTGATAAGTTAAAAGTAGCGTCGGTTTGCGTATCGTTCCAGATGTAATTTAAAAAGCTCCAGCCATCTGCCTTATTAATCAGTAACCTAGTTTCTATTAACTTTGTTTCATTACTCGGTAAAACGTTATTGTAATAGAAGTTTTTAATTAAGATAGTGCCAATAGGAAAGTTAAGTATGTTATGATCACCATTGTAATCTGCTTTAACATTTTCAGGCATCCAGATAAAGCGTTTCTTTTGGGCATAATCTGAAAAAAGAGCAGAACTTAAATCGTAAGGCAATACGCCGTATACCGGATTTAGATTTTTTATATCACCTTCAAAAAAATGGTATTCGGAAAGTGTAGCATAAGGCACTTGCGTGATATCAAAAACAACAGGGGAAGTTTCTGGTTCTTCGTTTGGAATATAATTGTCATCTGAGCCACAAGAATAAAAAAGTATGCTAAGAAAAAAACAAGAAAAAACGGAAAGTAACTTTTTAGCCATAGGTTTAAAATGGCTATTAAGGTACTGCTTTTTCTAGAAATTAAAGACTAAACAAGTTGAATTACAATAATTTATATGTAAAAGTAGGTTTCTCGATTTAAACCAAATGATTTTCTACTAAATATTCTGCAATCTGAACAGCGTTAGTTGCAGCGCCTTTTCGTAAATTATCTGCAACAATCCACATGTTTAATGTATTGGGTTGTGTTTCATCTCTTCTAATTCTACCAACAAAAACATCATCTTTTCCATGTGCGAAAATTGGCATTGGATAGGTGTTCGTTGCTGGGTTGTCTTGAACAATAATACCGGATGATTGACTTAGTAATTGTCTAACGTCTTTTAAATCGAAGTCATTTTCAAACTCTACATTTACCGATTCTGAATGTCCGCCAGCAGTTGGTATTCTTACTGCAGTAGCAGTTACTGAAAAAGTTCTATCATTAAATATTTTTTGAGGTTCTCTAGCGAGTTTCATTTCCTCTTTGGTGTATCCGTTTTCTTCAAAAACATCACAATGTGGTAACGCATTTCTGCCAATAGGATATGGATAAGCCATTTCTCCTTCAATACCATTTATTTCATTTTCTAACTGTTGTACCGCTTTAACTCCTGTACCAGAAACCGATTGATAGGTAGAGATAACCACTCGTTTCATTTTGTATTTTTCGTGTAATGGCGCTAATGCTAATACTAATTGAATGGTAGAGCAATTAGGATTAGCTATAATTTTATCTTCTTTAGTAAGTTCTTTTGCATTAATTTCTGGAACTACTAATTTTTTTGTTGGATCCATTCTCCAAGCAGAAGAATTATCTATAACTACTGTTCCTATTTCTGCAAATTTTGGCGCCCAATCTAAAGAAGTGCCTCCTCCCGCAGAAAATATTGCAATATCTGGCTTCATGTCTACAGCTGTTTGTAAGCCAACAATGGTATAGTTTTTTCCGTTGAATTCAATTGCTTTACCAATAGATCTTTCGGATGCAACAGGAATAAATTCTGTTACAGGAAAATTGCGTTCTACGAGTACTTGTCTCATCACTTCGCCAACCATGCCCGTGGCACCAACTACAGCTACTTTCATTTTAATAAAATTTAGAATACAAAATTATAGCATTTATTAATGCAAACGCTTAATATACAAGGTTTTTTTTGTTAAAAATAGGGCATAAAAAAAGCCTCATTTTTAATTAAACGAGGCTTTTTTAGTAATTATATGAATATTATATAATTATAGTGTTTTTATTAAAACCGATTACTTTTTTAATAAATCTCTAATTTCTGCAAGTAAATCTTCTTGAGATGGTCCAGCAGGAGCGGCAGCTTCTACTGGTTTTTTAGTTTTATTATATGCTTTTACAAGTAAGAACATTACAAAACCAACTACTAGTAAGCTAATGATAGTGTCAATCCATGCGCCATATTCTACAGCAGCAACGCCTGCTTCTTTAGCAGCAGCAACAGTTTTGTATACTTCGTCTCCAGGAGTCCAAAAATTGTCAGAGAAACTTTTTCCTCCAGTTGCTAAACCAATAAGAGGCATAGCAATTTTAGATACGAAACCGTTTATAACAGCTCCAAGAGCTCCGGCCATAATTACAGCAACAGCGAAATCAATCACGTTACCTGTCATAATAAAATTCTTAAATTCTTTTAACATGATATATGT
>JAGPUY010000131.1 GCA_018067265.1 Oceanihabitans sp.
CTAGCAATTAATAATACACGTTGTTGTGCTTAGTTTAGTTCTCTTCCGTAAATTTTGTGTATTCATCTGAATTTTCCAAAATATATTTCGGGCTATTCCCAATAAAAATATCAAAATATGCTGTGTGAGTTGCTCCCATAATTATTAAAACTCTGTCCTTCTTTGTTAAAGGAATATCTGAAAAACTTGTGTACATTCTCAAATTCCTTTTGTAGAAATCTGCTATTATATCTGAGCCTTCAAAATTATTTGGGGAGTGCATAGTTGCTAGAAAATTATAAAGGTCAAATGTTTGCATTTTGTACTTAGTAGTGTTTATTTCGGTAAACTGTTCAAGTAGAGGCTTTTTATTTATAGTTTCATAACTGTCCATAATGTTTTGAGTATATAAGCTATCGGAAGAATTTTTATTAGCCATTTCAATGAGGCTAGGATAGTCAAACCCTATTGGGTTGTCAATTCCATATATTTTTTTTGTTCCACTCAAACGAGCGACTTCAAGTCCAATTACATTCACTTCCTCAGAATAGTTAATTCTGTTACTTTGGTCAACTTTATATTTTTGAAAGGTTTGATTTATAAATTCTGTGCTTTCTGGAGGTATTTCTACACAGATTATAGTTGGGTTGAACTTCACTAATTGATCAACTATTTTCTTGATATCCGCCTTAACTTTTGGATTACTCACATCTGAAATAGAAGAATGTGCGTCAGTACTTCCGCTCAAATGTACTGACCCAAAATTTAAAACACGTACTTTGTCTGTATTGTTTTTGTTAGTTTTGTTCTCCTTCTTTACTTCTACTTTTGATTCTGAATTACACGCAAAAAGGGTAAATATTAAAATGGAGAGAATAAGTTTTTTCATTAATGATAAGTTTTTTTAATTAAGCACAACTACTTCTATAAAAGGTGAATACAATCTTTATAAAGATTATCAATCTTCTTTCACCACTTCTTTCTCCTCTTCCTTCAACCCTTTTATAGAATCTATTTGTCGTTGTAACTTTTCAATTTGTAACGACTCTTTATCCACAGCAGGAATTGCTTTTATAGAATCTAAAATCTTTTGTGCGGTTTCTATGGTTTTTGTTTCGTCTACAAAATAGTAGCCAATGCCTTCACTAGATCTCCAAGCTTCGTTTAATTGGTCGTACACTGTTTTTTCCCATTGACTTGGGTGTTTTGCATCAATCCAAACTACATCTCTGTATTCACTATCTATCAACGCTAAATCCGGAGTTGCAGAACCATCAAATTGCGCGCTTTCATCTCTAATTGCAGAAACAGTTCCTAGAAAAAACATACGTTTTCTACCAGCGATATCTTTAATATATGGTCTAAATTCTACGGGTTTGTTTACCGACCAATCATATTCTTTTCTAGATTCTATTACTTTTAAAGGCATTGCCGAAACTCCCGCATACCCTTGTTTTTTTGTAGCATGATCATAATAATACAAAGCATCTGTACCATCTGCAGGAACAAATACACTATAGGTTAAACTGGTACGTTCATCACCAACAGGCTCCAAGCCAAACCAATGATATAAACCACTATAGGCACTTACTTTGGTGTCTGAGAAATCGAAATCGGTTACAAATGGTTGCTGATTTTGATCGTTTGGTAAATTCGGAATCTTCACAGCCGTTTTCATATTCCATGGTAAAGGATCGCTAAACCCGCCAAGAAACTTTAAAGATTCTGCTTGTAAACGAGAAACTTTTTCCGATAAGGTATTTTGCTTCGTTAAATACGGATGGTTTTGCATTTCTTCAGGTGAAATAAAAGTTCCTTTACCAATGGTAACACGTTCTAGATAATCGTTAAAATCGTGTTCTCCACTATCTACAACCATAACGCCACCAAAGGTTGGATATGGAAATAAGAAACCTTTCCATTGAATTAAACTTACGACTTCAACCCATTTCCCAGCATCGTTTTTCATATAAAAGGTATCGCTTGGTTCATAATTAAAAAGCATCCAAGGATTAAAACGCTGCACTACTGCATTGTATGTATTTCTACTAAACTTTAGAGATTCACCAATAGAAAAAGTTACCGAAATTCTGTTTTCACTAGAAAAACGTGGAAAAGGTGTGGTACTGGATACCGAAAAAACTTCCTCGGTATTATCACTCATTCCTTGCCAAACATATTTTTCCGTTGGTTGGATTGCCATGGTCCATTTATTCAACCCATCTACTCTAACTAAATGTGGCAAGGAAACATCTTTGGTTTCACCAACACTTTCGTTAGCCATAGAAAAAATATTTCTTAAAGGTTGAATACGTTCGTTTTGCGTTAAGGGCAATTCGTTAATTTCTATTTTATTCAGATTATTAAAAACGTTGTATGTTTTCATATAATCGTACATTTTAAAATGCCAACCTACAACATAAAGGATCCCAAAGAACAGCATCATCATTACCAAAACACCAATTCTGCTTCCTCCGGATGCCGTATTTCTAAATCTTCGTAAACCAAAAAAGAGCACGATAGCACTTAAAAGAATTACAAAAATGTATTTTCTAACAAATAGTAAAGCTGGTTGATAATCGTCACGCAATACAAATAATGCGATGATTAAAACTAGTAATCCTATAATTACTATTCTTTTTTGCTTTCCTCCTTTTCTCCAGTAGTTTTTAATCATTTTTTATGGCTTTTTGCCACTAGCTATTAGCCTTTAGCTGCTATGGCAATTTGTTAGTTTTTTGTTTTGTCATTCTGCGCTTAGCATGTACTCAACTTGATTGGGTAACGCAGAATCTATTTTTCTTTTATGAGATTCCTGTCTTCGCAGGAATTTGCTACATCAATCCTTTATCCTTCAAACGATCTCTTGCACTTTTAGTTTCTACTTTAGTGTCTTCTTTTATCTCCTTTTTAATATTTTCAACCTTATCTTCCTTTTTACCCAAAGTTCTTTCTCCCTTTTCTTTTAAGTCTTCCATAAAATCTTTTCCTTTTTCCATAGTTTCATGAAAAACATCTTCAATAGAATCACTTTTTTCGTCTATCACTTCGCCAGATTTAAACACAAAATTAGCGATGTATGTTCCTACTAAGGTTCCTACAATCATAGATGCAAATAAAGAAATAGTCGCAATATCTATTGGAATTAAAAATCGTGCGATTACAATTCCTACTAAAAATAAAGAAGTAATAAATACGACGCGAAGTAATAAGGATTGCTGATACACAAAGCCTTTTTTACTTGCGGCAGGCATTTGTAACTCTTTAGCGTTAAATAGTTTGTTGAAAAAACGATATACGCCATTTCCTTGTGATTCTCTCCAATATAAAAGGATTCCGAATAAAATGGATGCGATAAATATGATTAGTTCTAGTGTCATGTTTTGTTAGTTGTTTTGTCATTCTGCGCGTAGCCTGTACTCAGCTTGATTGGGTAACGCAGAATCCATTAATATTTCCAATCGGATGATAAATCCTCCCAATTTCTGTTTTCTTTTTCAATCAAATCAATTTTCCATTGTCGATTCCAATTCTTTAATTGCTTTTCTCTTTTAATAGCATCGTTTACATATTGAAATTGTTCAAAATAAACTAAAATATGCAAACCATACTTTTTAGTAAAACCTTTAAACAGCTTATTTTTATGCTCAAATATTCTTCTTTCTAAATCATTCGTCATTCCAATATATAATGTTCCATTTTTCATATTAGAAAGTATATATTTGTAATACTGATGATAATTTCCTTTCATTTTATAATGGATTCCGCATCCAGTGCGGAATGACAAACTTAATTTAAACTGCAACTACTAAATTAGTCTAATTTCTTTATATATTGTTACTAATCGTTTCTATTACCCAATCTTTCATAGAGTCGCTATAGGTTTGATAGGCTTTATAAAATGCTTCTTTATCGTACCAATATAAAAACAATACATCTTTAGGCGACACATTAATTAGCAGCTTCCAAATTAAATCTTGGTGTTTTGCATTCAATGAAGAATGTGGTTGGTGTAATGCATCATAAAACTTTTGATCTACTAAATCATGAATCTTAAAAGCGTTGCTTCGTTCTATTTTTTCTAAATAAATTTCCACGCCATTTACACGTTTTAAAGCTTCTGCATCTATGGTGTTTAAGTATCTTCTAAATAACACATTATCATTCAGAATATCTTTTATAGGATGTTTGGTTTCCTTTAATTCTTGATACAGCATCATTTTTTTCACACGACTGTATTGTGGCTTCTCTATAACTTTTTCTAAATCACATTCAATTAACATGTGATCTCGCAATTTCTCCATCAGTTCCGGTTGCTCGATATGATAAATTAACACGTCATGAATAGTATCTTTTATCGCTTCTTTATAGCTTTTCTTGTCTTCAAAAACCACAATCACACTAATAAAATCGCGCAATACATAAACACCTCCAAGTGCTCTAGTGTAAAATGAGTTTGTTTTAAATTCTAATACGGGTAATTCTAAATCTCTCTGACGTAAATCGCCATAGGCTTTCGCCGAATTTAATAATTGTTGCTGTAAATCTTCATCTATAAAATGATTACCTCTTTTAAACTTTTCTATCAGTTCAAATTGGTCTTTTTGTACATGATACAATTCATTTATCAGATGAAAATTTATAGAAACCGTATCGTATTTAAGCACA
>JAGPUY010000147.1 GCA_018067265.1 Oceanihabitans sp.
GCATTCCTATTAATATTAATGGCGCTTTTACCTACACTACTTTATGTATATACGGTAAACCAACTTGGTAGTCCGCAAGGAAATCTAGATGTTGGTAGTACACTTGGCTCCTATTTTGGCCTACTATTTTTAGTTGCTGCATATACTGCAATTGGTTTATTTGCATCTAGTATCACCGACAATCAAATTGTAGCGTTTATCACTTCGGTATTTCTATGCTTCCTTTTTTACATTGGTTTTCAAGGCATTGCCGACTTTATGTCTAGTACTTTTGTAGAGCAATTAGGCATGAGCGCACATTATAAAAGCATGAGTCGTGGTGTTTTAGATACTCGAGATATTGTTTACTTTTTAAGTGTCACTGTTTTATTTGTTTTCTTCACCGCTAGAAAAATTCAAACAAAACCTTTTGTGAAAAAAGACTATTACCTCTTTCTATTATTGCCTTTAGGTCTTTTTGTTTTCAATATATTTATAGCAAAAAGCGGATTTTACCAACGTTATGATTTAACGCAGGATAAGCGCTACACCATTAGTGCTGCTGCTTTACAAATTATAGATAAGGTAACATCGCCAATTTTAGTAGATGTATTTTTAGAAGGTGAAGATTTCCCTACGGAATTTAGACGACTTAAAAACGAAACCAAACAACTTCTGGAAGAATTTGAAGCACAAAATGCTAACATCCAATTTCATTTTATAAATCCGATTGCAGACGAAGCTACTCGGGAACGTAGCATGCAACAATTAAACGATAGAGGTTTAACTCCGATGCAATTGACCGTTCAAGAAAGCGGTAAATCTAGCCAAGCAGTAATTTTCCCTTGGGCTTTAGCGAGTCATAATGGGGAAACGGTTAAAATCCCGTTAGTAAAAACCAAAATTGGAGCGACACAACAAGAATTAGTAACGAACTCTGTACAGCATTTAGAATATGCTTTTGCGGATGGTTTTAGTAAACTGGTAAACCCGAAAAAACGCAAAGTAGCCATACTTAGAGGGAATAATCAATTAGAAGATAAATACATTTTCGATTTTGTAAAAACGATTGGCGACTATTATTTTATTGCTCCTTTTACTTTAGATAGTGTTGCTTCAAATCCGCGAAAAACATCTAAAGCGTTAAATGATTTCGATTTAATTATTTCAGCAAAACCGACAGAAGCTTTCTCTGAAAAAGAAAAATTAGTCTTAGATCAATATACCATGAAAGGCGGAAAAAGCCTTTGGTTAGTGGATGCGGTAGCTATAGAAAAAGATAGTTTATATAATCCCACAGGGAAAGGAGTTGCTACTGCTAGAGATTTAAACCTAACCGATTTCTTTTTTAAATATGGCGTTCGTATCAATCCGTATTTAGTAAACGACCTCTATTCTGCTCCAATCACTTTAGCTTCTGGCGAAGGCAGCCAATCACAATTTCAGCAACTACCTTGGTATTATTCTCCTTTAGTAAATGCCGAAAGCAAGCATGCCATTACCAATAATTTGAATTTGGTAAAGTTTGATTTTGCCAATCAAATAGACACCTTAAAAAATAATATTGATAAAACTATTTTGTTAAAAAGCTCTGGACTTACTAAACTAGATGGCACACCACGTGAGGTTAGTTTAGAAATGACGCAGAAAGAACCAGACCCAAAACAATACAACAAAGGCAGTCAGAATCTTGCCGTATTGTTAGAAGGAGAATTCACTTCGGTGTACAACAAAAGAATAAAACCCTTTGCATTAGAAAACGAATTACATAAAAGCATACCAACCAAAATGATTGTCATTGCAGATGGAGATGTTATTAAAAATGATGTAGGTAGAAATGGACCTCAAGAACTTGGTTTTGATAAATGGTCTGGACAAACCTACGGTAACAAAGAATTTCTATTAAACGCCGTAAACTACTTATTAGACGACGATGGACTTATAAACATTCGTACAAAAGAAATTGCGGTAGCCTTTTTAGATCCTAAAAAAGTAGCGTCCGAAAAAGCAAAATGGCAAATAGTAAATATTCTGTTACCATTAGCTCTATTAGGTGTTTTCGGATTTATTTTTAATTTCTTCCGAAGAAAAAAGTATGCAAAATAAAATCTAGAAAACAATAAAAAGTTTCCTGCCTTCGCAGGAATAAATGTTAATAAGTTTGTTTCCTTTTTCACTAGCTTTAGGATATCTTTGTATCTATTCAATATTGAAACGAATTAACGTATTATATACATGAAATTTATAGTATCAAGTACCTATTTACTAAAACAATTACAAGTTCTTGGAGGTGTAATTAACAGCTCGAACACTTTACCGATTTTAGATAATTTTCTATTCGAATTAAATCATAACGAACTTACAGTTTCTGCAAGTGATTTAGAGACTACCATGTCTTCTAAATTAGATGTAGAAAGTGATAACGAAGGTAGCGTTGCAGTTCCTGCACGTTTACTTTTAGACACTTTAAAGACTTTTCCGGAGCAACCGTTAACTTTTGTTGTAGAAGAAAATAACACGATAGAAATTAGCTCTAACCATGGTAAGTATGCATTAGCATATGCAGATGGCGCAGAATTCCCAAAAGCGGTAGCTTTAGAGAATCCTAGTTCTACAACCATTTCTGGAGATATTTTAGCAACGGCAATTAGCAAAACTATTTTTGCTGCTGGAAACGATGATTTACGCCCGGTAATGAGTGGTGTATTTTTTCAGTTCTCTACCGAAGGTTTAACCTTTGTTGCAACAGATGCACACAAACTAGTAAAATACACGCGTGCAGATGTAAAAGCAAGCCAAGTTGCCGAATTCATTATGCCTAAAAAACCTTTGAATCTTTTAAAAGGAATTTTAGCTGCTAGTGATGATGCTGTAACTATTGAATACAATGAATCTAATGCGAAGTTTACTTTTGAAAACACCGAATTAGTTTGTAGATTAATTGATGGAAAATATCCGAACTACGAAGCGGTTATTCCAAAAGAGAATCCGAATAAATTAAGCATTGACAGAACACAGTTTTTAAACTCTGTTCGTCGTGTTAGTATTTTCTCTAACAAAACAACACACCAAATACGTTTAAAAATCGCTGGAGCAGAACTTAATATTTCTGCCGAAGATATCGATTACTCGAACAAAGCAGAAGAGCGTTTAACTTGTGATTACCAAGGGGACGATATGCAAATTGGTTTTAACTCTCGTTTTTTAACCGAAATGTTAAACAACCTAACTTCTGGTGAAGTGCAATTAGAAATGAGTTTACCAAACAGAGCTGGAATTTTAACTCCTGTAGATGGATTAGATGAAGGAGAGCAAGTTACTATGTTAGTAATGCCTGTGATGTTAAATAGCTAGTAAATTCCTGCGAAGGCAGGAATCTATTTACAGAGAACACAAAATATATTATTAAACTAAAGCGCATTCTTAGGATGCGCTTTTTTTGCTTTTTGAACGGATTAATTAAACCTAATAATAGAGACTCCTGCCTTCGCAGGAATTATGAGTTTAGCAAACAGAGCTGGAATTTTAACTCCTGTAGATGGATTAGATGAAGGAGAACAAGTTACTATGTTAGTAATGCCTGTGATGTTAAATAGCTAGATTTTATCTTCTATAATATAATGAAAAGCAATTCTTCGGAATTGCTTTTTTTGTTTATCAAATTATTATTCACTTAGTATTTTAATATTGTACTCTTTTTATTACTTTTACGCGTATCAATACCCTCAAAATGATTCCCTTAAATCTGGTTATTGGCATTTTATTAAATTAATTAATCCAACAAAAATGAAAAGTAGAATACATCTATTCTTACTGGTTATACTTTGCGCTACACAATTCTCGTGTAAGGATACTAGCAATGCTTTAATTGGTGAATGGTTGCGCCATGATTTTAAGGCCAATTCCGAATACAAATTAACCTTAGAGGAAAACCATACCGGATACATCGTAGATCAAAAAACGACCGAAGAAGGTACTATTTCTAATATTGTTTCTATAGATTGGAAAGTAGAGAAGGATATATTAACCATCTCTCAAGATGACAAAGACATCGTCACTACTTTTAAGTTTTCCAATGATGGAAATCTAT
>JAGPUY010000150.1 GCA_018067265.1 Oceanihabitans sp.
AAACCAGATGTTTCCGGTGTTATCTTCTACAATGCCGCGAACGGCACTACCGCCAAGTCCGTTGTTAATAGAAAAATATTCTAGTGTATGGCCATTGTATCTAGCAACGCCATCACCATTAGTACCAAACCAAAAATGATCTTTTTTATCTTGAAATATTCGGCGTACGAATGGGCTAATCTGATCGTCGATAGAAGGTTCTAGAAAAGGAAAGTTTACAGGAAGGTTTGCTTTTACAACGCTATCTTTCGTTGTGGTATTCGATTCTATAGGAATCTCTTGTTGGATAGGTATTTGCTTTTGCTCTTTACAAGCACTTAATAATACGAAAAGCATAAGGATAAAAAGGGAGGCTATTCCTTTTCTGTTTTTTGTATAAAAGAGTATAAAACAATGTGTTCCCATGTTGTTGTGTGGTTTTAAATTCCGGATCGTGTATACGGAGTAAGGTACATTATTCATGTATTATATGCAAAGCAAAACGAAGCTAA
This sequence comes from Oceanihabitans sp., assembly GCA_018067265.1. Taxonomy (GTDB): domain Bacteria; phylum Bacteroidota; class Bacteroidia; order Flavobacteriales; family Flavobacteriaceae; genus Oceanihabitans. The sequence goes on from JAGPUY010000150.1 coordinate 492, forward strand.
CAGAAATTGGTATACGTCTACATTGTATAGGAAACAAAAAACCACCTTGCTTTCGCAAAGTGGTTTTTTAAATACTAATTTTTCTTTTCCTTTTTTCTACTTATCGATGGAACCTAAAACACGTTTCATAAAGTTGTTTACTGCATCTTTTTTAGTTGCACCTTCTTTAATCATTTTGTTCACTTCAATTGCGCCATACATATTAGAGATTAATTCTCCAATAACGTCTAGTTCATCATCTTTTAAAGACGAAACTTCGGTTAAGGCTTCTAGGGTTTCAATGGTTTCAACGATATAGTCTTCGTCATTGTCTTCTATAAATTGTGCTAAGTGTTTTATTACTGGTAATTTCATTGAAAATATTTATTTTTTCATTTCCGTGAAAACGGAAACCTGTATTGTTTTAAAAGTTGTTCTCGATACAATTCCGATAAAAAATCGGAATCACTCGAACTGACATTTCTATTTAAAAAATTGTTTTCGTTAGAATTCCGATAAAAAAATGGAATCACTCGAACTGACGTTTTTTTACTTCCGCGAAAGCGAAAACAATATTATGCTACTTCGTCTACTAATTCTTTTAAAACGTCAAATTTGTTCGTCTGTACTTGATTTACAAATGCGCCAGCTTTAAATGTAGCGAAGGTTGGTAAATTATCTACGGTAGCTAATTTTCTAGATTCCGGAAATTTTTCCGCGTCAGCGATAACAAAAGTGATATTTTCTAACTCGCCAGCTAATTTCTTAACTTTTGGTTTCATAATACGACAGTTACCACACCAAGTTGCAGAATATTGCACAACAACAGTATCGTTAGCAGCAATAATTTCGGCAAGATTATCTTGACTTAATTCTTGAACCATGATAAATTAGTTTACGTGATTTGCTAAATATGCAGCAGTACCTAATCTATCTGCACTCATGGCATCTTTACCTTCTTCCCAGTTTGCAGGACAAACTTCTCCTTTTTCTTGTACGTGTGTTAATGCATCGATAATACGTAAAAATTCGTTTACGTTTCTACCAATTGGCATGTTGTTGATACCTTCATGTTGTACCACACCATCTTCATCAATTACGTAAGTTGCACGGTATGTTACGTTGTCACCATCTACAGTTACCACACCAGTTTCTTCGTTATATTTTTCGTTAGTGATATCTAAAATACCTAAAGTATTTGCTAGGTTACGGTTAGAATCTGCTAAGATTGGGTAAGTAACACCTTCAATTCCACCATTATCTTTTGGCGTATTTAACCATGCAAAGTGTACTTCTGGAGTATCACAAGAAGCACCAATTACAATCGTGTTTCTTTTTGCAAATTCTTCTTTAGCTGCTTCAAAAGCGTGTAATTCTGTTGGACAAACAAAAGTAAAATCTTTTGGGTACCAGAATAATAATACTTTTTTCTTGTTATTTTTTGCTTCTTCAAGAACGTTTAATTTGAAAGTATCTCCCATTTCGTTCATTGCATCCACATTTAAATCTGGGAATTGTTTTCCTACTATTGCCATTATTTTAAAATTTTATGATTATTATATTGTGTTTTCCTTGTGCAAAGATACATGGGAAGACCAAAAAAACAAGCCTAATAAAATTTAAAAATCTTATTAGGCTATCAATTTTAGTTATAGTAAAAGAAGAAAGTAATAGTTTGTTACTATTCAGACTTCAGCTGTCTTATTTTAATATTTAGTGCAGCAAAGAATAGGGTCGTAAACGGACTTAGCCAGTTAAAAATGGCGTATACAAAGTATTCGGAAACACCAACACCTAAAACACCAGATTGGTATGCACCACAGGTATTCCAAGGAATAAGAACAGAAGTTACGGTACCCGAATCTTCTAAAGTTCTACTTAAGTTTTCTGGAGCAAGACCTTTGTCTTCGTATGCTTTTTTAAACATTTTACCAGGAATTACGATGGCTAAATATTGATCACTAGCGATGGCATTTAAACCTAAACAGCTAATTACGGTACTCGCAAATAAACCAAATACGGTGGTTGCTAGTTTTAATAATTCTTTAGTGATTCTTGCTAAGGCACCAATGGCATCCATGATACCTCCAAAAACCATAGCGCAACAAATTAAAAAGATAGTCCAAAGCATGCCTTTCATTCCTCCAGAGCTAAATAAATCGTTTAATTTTTCATTATCTGTATTTATTTGTGTGTCGGTAAAAATGGCGTTTGTTATTGCAGAAAAGTTAGAATCGGATAAACCATTTAAAACATCCATTTGAAAAACAAAGGCAAAAACGGCAGCTAAAAGTACACCAGCACCAAGTGCTATTAAAGGTTTTGTTTTAAGCAATATTAAAGCGATTACACCTAATGGAACGAGAAATAATAAAGGGGTAATATGGAATGTACTTTTTATACTAGCTAATAAGCCACTAATATCGGCACTACCAGTAGTATCAATAGTTGCACTCATAATAGAAAAAGCAATTAGTGTGATAATTAATGTCGGTACGGTTGTGATAGTCATATATTTTATATGCGTAAACAAATCGGTTCCAGCCATGGCAGGAGCAAGGTTTGTAGTATCACTTAATGGCGACATTTTATCTCCAAAATAAGCGCCAGAAATTACTGCTCCGGCAATCATTCCTGGGTTGATACCTAGTGCAGAGCCAATACCAACTAGTGCAATACCTACCGTTGCAGAGGTAGTCCAAGAACTTCCAGTAGCAATCGAAATAATAGCACAAATAATTACGGAAGCTGGTAAAAATATAGCTGGACTTAATACTTGTAATCCATAATAAACCATTGCAGGAATTACGCCACTTACTAGCCAAGTTCCCGCTAATGCACCAACAAGAAAGAGTATCATAATGGGAACAAATACACTTTTAAGGTTTTCCCAAATTTCTTGAAACATTCTTAAAGGGGAAACTTTATTTAGTAAACCATCTATAAAAGCAACAAATCCTCCAATTAATAATATGATTTGGTTGGAGTATTCTCCAAACATTTCGCCATCTGCAAAAAAGATATTGTAAGCTAACAAGCTCATTAATATCACAACAGGAACAAGCGCTTCCCAGATATTAAGCTCTTTGTTTTCAATAATTTTTTGTTCTTGAATATTAATTTCGGAAAGATTATCGTCGTTATGCATGAATTTGGTTGGTTTAAGAAATGTAATGTTACGATTTTCGTATAAAGTATGCAAATGCAAAAGAGGTCCGAATTTCTTCAGACCTCTTATTTTATTATTATTCCGTTTAATTAAACCATTTCTGGTTTCAGAATATCTAAGGATTCCATACACGTTTTCATGGTGTTAAACGTACGTTCTATATCTGCATCTAATCCTATAGAGAAACGTATCAAACCATTACTTAATCCCATTGCGGCTTGTTCGTCTTCTGGTATTTCGGAAGAAGTAGAACTTCCAGGAGCAGAGAATAAGGTTTTATAAAAGCCTAAACTAACCGCTAAATAGCCAAGGTTTTTTTCTTGCATTAATTCCATTAAAGCATTCGCTTTATCTATAGAACCAACATCGATAGTTAACATACCACCAAAACCATATTTATCATTCATCATCGATTTAAAAAGGGTATGCGAAGGATGCGATGTCAAACCAGGATATACCGTTTTTAGGCCTAAATTTTCAAATCTTTCGGCTAAATACGATGCATTCAAACTATGCTGTTGCATTCTTATATGTAAGGTTCTTAAGTTTTTTAAAACCGAAGCTGCGCGTAAGCTATCCATGGTAGATCCGAGAAGCATGCATGCGCCATCGTTCACATTTCGTAAATCATTAATAAATTCTTGGGTACCACAAACAACACCACCAACCGTATCGGAAGAGCCATTGATGAATTTGGTTAAACTGTGTATTACCACATCTGCGCCTAATTCTGCTGGAGAAATAGATAAGGGCGAAAAGGTATTATCCACCACTAATTTTAGGTTGTGTTTCTTAGCTAATTTTGCTAAACCTACAATATCTGCAACTTCTAATAATGGGTTACTTACCGATTCGCAGTATAAAATTTTTGTATTGGAAGTAATAGCAGCTTCCACAATATCTAATTTTGTAATATCTACAAACGAAGTGGAAACATTAAAACGAGGTGTGAAGTTTTTTAGGAAGGCGTAGGTGCCTCCATAAATCGTTCTGCTAGAAACAATATGATCTCCAGAACCGCAAAGTTGCAAGATTACCGGAGTAATTGCACCCATTCCGGAAGCAGTAACGTTAGCCGTTTCTGTGCCTTCCATAGCGGCAAGCGCTTCGCCTAAATATAAATTAGAAGGTGTAGAATGACGCGAATATAAGTAGCATCCATCTGCATTACCTTCAAAAGTATCGAACATCGTTTTTGCCGATAAGAACGTATAGGTAGAGGAATCTGAAATGGAAGGGTTTACACCTCCAAATTCGCCAAAGTATTGAAGGTCTTGTATATTATTTGCTGGTTTAAATGCCATAAGGATATGTTGATTTAGTTTATATAGATGTAAATTACCGTCATATTAGATTAATAATCAATATATGATTGATTATTTAGATTTTAAATCTATAATTTGTTAGTTTAGTAGTTTTATAATAATATAGAATAGCATTATTTCTGTTTTTCCTGAAAATTTTTCGATATGACTTTTGACGCAATAGATAAAAAACTAATTCAGCTTTTACAAGAAGATAGCAAGCAAACCAATAAAGCCTTGTCTAATACATTGAATCTTTCGGTTACGGCCGTGTATGAAAGGATTAAAAAACTAGAAAATCAAGGCGTTATTAATAAATATGTTGCTTTGGTGAATAAAGAAAAAGTGGCTAAATCTTTTGTTGCTTTTTGCCATGTGAAACTTACGCAACACTCTCAAGATTATGTGATTAAATTTGAAAAAGAAGTGGCTGATTTGCAAGAGGTTTTAGAGTGTTATCACATTAGTGGAGATTATGATTATCTTTTAAAAGTACTTGTAAAAGATATGGAAGCTTTTAGGGAGTTTATGGTGAATAGACTAACTAAAATTAATCATATTGGTAGTACACATAGTATGTTTATGATTAACGAGGTGAAGCATACTACAGCAATTACGATGTAAGGCTAAAAGCATATAATTTTCATAAAATTAAGGAAAAGAGGAGATTCTAAAATGATATAAATAGTATATTTAAAGTATGATAAGCTGACTTAGGTTTTATTTTATTGTGAATCAGCGATATACGAATTCTATGAAAAAACTTTTACTTCTATTAGGCCTAACTTTAGTTTTGGCTTCCTGTGCAAATACTAAAAAATACAATACCCAAATAAGGTCTTTACATACGGTAGTATCTTTACAGAACGATGTAGATAAAGCCTACACGCAATTAAAGAGACACCATCCGAATCTTCATTTATATATTTCGGAAGAACGCTTAGATTTTAAGATGGATAGCTTAAAAAAGAGTATCGATAAACCGCTAACGAGTTACGAATTTTACGCAAAAATCGGGCCGGTTATAGGTAGTATTAGACAAGGACATATTAGTGTGTTTGCACCAAAAAAACGCTTCGAAAGAAAAGAGTATAAAGCGCTTTCTAAAAAAGAATTTACATTTAACGACTTAGATTTTGATTACTTAGAAGATACCCTTTTAGTAACCAATACCAGATCTAAAGATTCTTTTTTGGTAGGAAGTGAAGTGGTTAAAATAGAAGACGAAAAAATTTCAGACTTAATAACGAAATATAAAACGCAAATAACTTCTGATGGCTATAACACCACATTATATAATAGAGTTTTAGGAAAAAGATTTGCTTCGTATTACTATAGTGATAAATATTTTATAGATAGTTTGCAGGTTACTTTTAAAAAGGAAGACTCTTTGTTTGATATGGTTTTTAATCGTGTAAATAAAGAAGAAAAAAATAAGGATACGATACAAAAAGATAGCACATCAAAAGAGCTAATCGTTAAACTTACTAAGGAGCAACGTAAAGAGAATAAACAAAAAGCAAAAGCAATCCGAGAGCATAATCAAATATATGGCTATGTGAAATCGAGAAATGAATATACTAGAAATGTCGAGTTTATTGGTCAGGATAGCACGATTGCCTACATGAAAATAAGAGGTTTCATGGGTGGAAAATATAAGAAGTTTTATGAAGCCGGTTTTAAAGAAATAGATTCCGTAAAAGCAGAAAATCTAATCATTGATTTACGTAATAATGGAGGAGGAAGTCTAGCCGAAATTGCAGAATTGTATGCGTACTTAGCAGATAAACCATTTCAGTTCTTGGAAGCAGGAGAAGTCAATAGCAGAATTCCTTTTTTAAAAACAGCACTGTCTAATACCTCTTCTACTGGATTTAAAATTTTTGCAGGTGTGTTTTCTCCGCTTATAGCAACGTATAGCTTCTTTAAAACGAAAAAGGAAGCTGGTAAATTGTATTATAAATTTAAGCAAAGCAAACTAGCAGATCCTAAAACAGATAATTTTAAAGGAAATGTTTATGTATTAATTAATGGGCATTCCTTTTCGGCATCTTCTGTTTTGTCTACTCAATTGCAAGCAAATGATAGGGCTATTTTTGTT
>JAGPUY010000182.1 GCA_018067265.1 Oceanihabitans sp.
ATGATAGACTCATTGTTTTGTTTTAATAGATTCTTCGCTTCGCTCTGAATGACATTACTCATTTTTGTAATGTGTTTGTAGTAATTGCGCAACTACGCTAATAGCAATTTCTTTTGGTGTGTCTCCTCCTATATCTAAACCAATTGGGCAAATCACATTAGTCATGCCTTCTGCAATGTCCATCTCTTTAATAAGCATGTTATTAAAACGGACTTTCTTGGTTTTACTACCAATTAACCCTAAGAATTTAGTTTCGTTTTTTAAAGCGAGAGCTATAATATCGAAGTCAATTACATGATTATGAGTTAGTACTAACACATAACTATTGCTTCCCCATTTTACAGCGTCACTAAAGGTTTTAAAATCGGTTTCGATAGTTTGATGTGTGGTAACACTTTTGTCTATTTCAAGATTAGAAAACCAATCTTTACGAGAATCTATCAGATTTACTTTAAAAGGTGTATCTACTAAAAGCTTACAAATTTCCACACCAATATGTCCTGCTCCAAATAAAAACAATTCTGGGGATTGATGCATAGGTTCTATTATAAATTCTACTTTTCCGCCACAGCATTGTTCAAACTCGGGCCCTAAAGTATAACTGGATTCGATAATTCTATTTTCTTGCAATGCAATAATCGCTTCGTCTATGGCTTTAAACTCTAGCTTTCCGCCTCCAATGGTTCCATGAATTTGCTTGTCTTTAGTAACTAGCATTCTAGAACCAACCACACAAGGTGTTGAGCCCAAACATTTTGTAACAGTAATAAACGCTACAGGTATATGTTTTTGTTTAAATTCAGCTAAAAGAGTAATCCAATTTTGCATAAAGTTTATTTGACTTCTAATTTTTTAATCAGTTTACCAACAGTCATTCCTTGAAATAGTATAGAGAACACCACAACTACGTAAGTAATTACCAAGAATAAATCACGCTCCATAACTTGGGTAAGACCTAAAGCTAACGCGATGGAAATTCCGCCACGCAATCCTCCCCAAGTCATAATTAAATTCGTTTTTGGCACGAAGTCTAATTTTTTCTCAAAGAATTTAATAGGGATTAGTAAGGAAATATATCTACACAATAACACTAAAGGTATCGCGATTAAACCTGCTAATAAATATTCCAATTCAAAAGTCAACACTAACATTTCCATTCCTATCAAGACAAACAAAAGGGTGTTTAAAAGAATATCGATCAATTCCCAAAACTTATCGACATAGGTTTCTGTAGTTTCCGACATTGCAGAATCTCGAACCGTATCATTACCAACAACTAAACCAGCAGTAACCATTGCTAAAGGTGCAGAAATATGTAATTTTTGCGCCAATACCGTTCCAGCCATAACCGCTGCTAACGTAATAATCACTTCAATATCATAATCGTCTATAGACTTCATCAATCTGTAGGTAATCCATCCTAGAATCAAACCTAAAGCAATGCCGCCAATAACTTCTAAACCAAATAATTCAACAACTTCTAAAGCACTAACATTTTCAATTCCTAAGTCGGCAATTTTATAAATGGTTAAAAATATAACAACACCAACACCATCATTAAATAAAGACTCTCCAACAATTTTGGTTTCTAATCTTTTTGGGGCTCCAGCTTGCTTAAGTATTCCTAAAACTGCAATAGGATCGGTTGGTGATATTAAAGCACCAAATAATAAACAGTAAATAAAATCTACATGTAAACCAACAATTGGCAAAGCGTAAAACATAATTACACCAACCAAAAATGTGGAAATTAATACACCAAAAGTAGCAAAGGCTAAAACGGGCCATCGCTGCACTTTGAGCTGTTCAAAATTGGTATGCAAAGCGCCTGCAAAAAGTAAAAAACTTAACATGACATCTAACAAAACAGACTTAAAATCTATTTGTGTAATGATAAACTTTTCTGCATTTAGCAAAGTATCATCAAAATAACTTAGCGCAAATACGGCAAGTGTAAACACAATGGTAATTAGCATTAAGCCAATAGTGTTTGGCATTTTTAAAAATCGTACATTTATATAACCAAAAACGGCAGATATAAGCACTAGTATAGAGGCGATTACAAAATAATCCATAAAAAATATATTTATTGCTAATTTAAAAATTTATATCTTTTAACTATCATTAATTACGGATTATGAAACCAGCATGCTAATAAGGCATCACACCAACCAACATGGAATAGCGAACAGCATGCAATAAATACTCACACATGAAAAGAGCATATATAGACTTGCATTGTCATCCAGCTTTAAAACCTTACGGCAAGAGTTTTAAATACGAACCAACAAAACAAAACCACTTAAATGCGGGAAGAAAAAATTCTATCTGGCATTACAGTCCGCCTAACTTTTTAGAACGTCAAGTAAACAAAATACTAACGCTAACTAAATTCACACAAACCGATTTAAGCGCATTAGCAAAAGCAAATTGCCAAGTGGTTGTGATTTCATTATATCCTTTTGAAAAACATTTTTTAAAAGATAGAATGCTAGGTTTTAAGTTTGTTTCCGATATTTTAACAAACCTTGCTGCTGGAGTTAGTCATTCCAGAATTGACAATATAAGAAGCCATAATAGCTATTTTCAAGACCTTCAGTTTGAATACGACTACTACCTACAACTAGATAATTTTGCGCAAAAGATTGGAGATGTAACCTACACCTACAGAATGACGAATAGTTTTTCTGAAGTAGAAGAAAACATAGCAAAATCTACAGACACCAGAAAAATAATTAGCCTTATACCAACTATTGAAGGCGCGCATGCATTTGAAACCGGACTTCTTTTAGACAAAAACACAGCAGACGAACAAACCGTTTTAAACAATATTGAGGAAGTAAAAAACTGGGAGCACAAACCACTTTTCATCACCTTAGCACATCATTTTTACAATGAAATTTGCGGACATGCAAGAAGCATTAATATTGGCGCCATAAAAGACAATCAAAATAGAGGATTAAATACAGATGTTACCGAACTTGGTTTTAAAGTAATCGATAAACTTTTAGACAACACCAATAACAAACGCATACTCATAGACGTAAAACACATGAGTACCGCAGCAAGAAAGACGTATTATCATTTATTAGAAACTACCTATACCGATCAAAACATTCCAATAATAGTAAGTCATGGTGCTGCAAACGGAAAACGTTCTATTGAAGAATGGAACGAAAAAGATTCCGCTTTAAGCGATCAATTTAGTGACATAGACATTAATTTTTACGACGCCGAAATACTTCGTATTGCAAAATCCAAAGGAATCTTTGGTTTACAACTAGACGAAAGACGAATAGGTAGCAAAAAAGCAGTAAAGAGTTCTAGGATTTATATGCCGAACAAAAAAAGCCGATTACGAAACAAGTCCGAGCTCATCTGGAACCAAATACAACACTGCGCAGAAATACTAAACAAAAACAATATTTTTTGCTGGGAAACACTAGCTATAGGATCCGATTTTGATGGTATTGTAAATCCGATAAAAGGAATTTGGACCAGCGAAAACATCAAAGACATAGAACCCTATTTGGTAGAAAGAGCAGAAGCTTATTTAAAAAAGCACCAACAAGATTTCATCCCAATAAATCAAATCTCCGCACAAGAAATCATAGATCGCGTACTATTTTTAAATGCCGAAACCTTTTTAAAAACCAACTTCAAGTAAAAATATTTTTTTGTTATGTTTTATAGTTCTTTTCGACATAAACTGTATATTCCTTGTTTAGGAATATATTAAAACGACAAGATGCCAAAAACATATTACGATCCAGCAGATTTAAGAAAGTTTGGAAAAATCACCGAATGGAGTGAAGAACTAGGAAATAAATTCTTCGATTATTACTCCAAGGTCTTCGAAGAAGGCGCACTTACTGCTCGTGAAAAATCCCTTATTGCCTTAGCCGTTGCCCACACAGAGCAATGCCCTTATTGCATTGACGCGTATACCAAAGACGGACTGCAAAGAGGTGTCACCAAAGAAGAAATGATGGAAGCCATTCATGTTGGCGCAGCAATTAAAAGTGGAGCAACCTTGGTGCATGGTGTGCAAATGATGAATAAAGTGAATAAATTAGACGGTTAAAATTAGGACGTTACACTACTTCGCTTAAGCTATGTAGTGTCGGGCTTTCCAATACAATCTTTTGCAAAAAAGCAAAAGGATTTCCATTGCAACTGCGAAGCAATCACGATTTCTTCCCAATTAAAAATGGATGAGTAATCCCTAACGCAAACCCAAACTATAGATAAACATTGTCCAGTAAAAGAATATGCCAAAATTAAAAACACAATCCCTTCATAAGCAAGAAAGCGAATTAGCAGTTGCAAACAAACAATTAGAAATACTCTCAAACGGCATATTTAAAAGTGGTGAACTACCAACTTTTAAAGATAAAATTTCCGAAACTGGTCAATTTCCCCTGCAAGCGAAAAAATTAGAAATACTACAAATTAACGTTGGTTACATGTGTAATCAAGTATGCGAACATTGCCATGTAGACGCAGGTCCAGACCGAAAAGAAATCATGACCCGAGAGACCATGCAACAAATCTTGGATGTTATAAAAACGACAGGAGCACATACTTTAGACTTGACAGGAGGTGCTCCAGAAATGAATCCTAATTTTAGATGGTTTGTAGAAGAAGCTTCCAAAATCGGAGTTAAAGATTTTATTGTACGCTCTAATTTAACCATTATTCGCGCCAACAAAAAGCATTACGATCTACCAGAATTTTTCAAAAAACACAACATACATGTCGTAAGTTCTATGCCACACTGGACTAGAGGAAAAACAGACAAACAACGTGGCGAAGGAGTTTTTGACATGTCCATCAAAGCCTTACAAGAACTTAACGCTGTTGGATATGGTATGCCAGGAAGTGACTTAAAATTAGATTTAGTTTACAATCCTTCCGGAGCCTTTTTACCTGGCGACCAAATGGCCATGGAAAAAGACTTTAAAAAAGCATTATTAGAAGATTTCAGCATCCAGTTTCATAGCTTATTTGCGATTACAAACTTGCCTATTGCACGTTTTTTAGATTATTTAATTGCTTCCGAAAACTATGAAGATTACATGTACTCTTTAGTAGAAGCGTATAATCCAACTGCGGTACAAAATGTAATGTGTACCAATACATTATCGGTAAGTTGGGATGGTTATTTATTTGATTGCGATTTTAATCAAATGCTAGAATTACCTGTAAATAGTAAATCGAAACACATCTCTGAGTACAAAACAGAATTGTTAGAAGGACGAAATATTGTCATTTCACAACACTGTTATGGTTGTACTGCAGGAGCAGGAAGCAGCTGTCAAGGTAGTGTCGCCTAAAGCGGAATAATTCTATCTAACAATATATAACTCACACTACTAAATGAGCGTCTTAAATTACCAATGGACATTAATCATTGTATCCAGTGTAGTGCTCTTTTTTATATCGCCTTTAGCAAAAACTACCGATCAATTTTTTAAGGCGATTCGTAATAAAAAAGCACCAAACACCCTAATCTTAACTGGTAGCCTAATTATCTCTTGGATTTTCGCCAAGAGTATTACCAATGCAGCGAATCTGGGATTAGATTATGGTATTGTTGGCGGTGTAGCCTATGCAGGTTATTATTTATCTTTTGCAGTAGCTGGTATACTCATTTACAAAATGCGTACTGTTGGCGGTTTTAAAAGTATCCATGAGTTTTTAACCACCAAGTTTGGCAAAAGCGCCATGGTTCTATTTTCTCTATTAATTGCTATTCGCCTTTTCAATGAAGTTTGGAGTAATACGATGGTAATTGGTAGTTATTTTGGAGAAATTGGTACCTCCAACTATTATTGGGCAATTATCGTTTTCACCGTATTAACTTTAGCGTATACCATTAAAGGTGGTTTGAGTAGTTCTATTTTTACAGATAGTATTCAAATGGTATTATTTGGCATCTTACTACTGGTCATTCTATGGCATATATTTTCTATGGATACCTTTAGTGTAACAGACGTTGTTACTTCCGGTACTTGGAGTTTTGAAATGGGTTTAAACCTATTTTTCGCCGCCATTATTCAATCGTTTAGTTATCCGTTTCACGATCCTGTTTTAACAGACAGAGCATTTATAAGTACGCCAAAAACAACGAGAAAAAGCTTTTTATGGGCAAGTGTATTAGGCGCAATCTGTATTATACTATTTAGTATTATAGGCGTCTATGCACAAACACAAGGACTTAAAGGACAAGCAGCAGTAGAGGTTGGTAAAGCATTTGGCATCCTCATCTTATTGGTTATTAATTTTATAATGATAACCTCAGCAGCATCCACTTTGGACTCTACATTTTCGTCTTTCTCAAAATTACTTTCTATAGATTTAGGTTTCCTAAAAGACCTAACTTTTGGAAGAGCTTCCATGGCAACCATTGCTATTTTAGGAACCTTACCTGTTTTTTTGAATATCGAAATACTTTCGGCAACAACCATATCTGGAACTATGGTTATTGGGCTCACGCCATTATTTATATTTTGGCATATTAAAGTCCCAAAAATAAGTTTCTATCTTAGTGTACTTACCGGATTGTTATTTGGTTTTGTATTGGTATTTAATGCTTTTCCGGAAGCTTTGATTTTCACAAAAGGAAAGTATGCAGATTTACTTTGGGTTAATATTTGGGGGATTTTAAGTTGTAATATTTTATATTTCATTCCGAAATGGATAAAACGATAATCGACATAGGAAAAATATCAGGAAAAGTACTACTATTTGGTGGTGTCTATAGCAATTTACAAGCATTAGAAGCTTTAATTGCAGTAGCGAAAACGGAAGAAATCCCCCCAGAAAACTGTATTTGTACAGGAGACATTATTGGCTATTGCGCACAACCCGAAGAAACCATGCAAACTTTTATAAACTGGAAAGCGAAGAGTATTGTTGGTAATGTGGAAATACAATTACGGGATGCGCAAGAAGATTGTGGCTGCGACTTTAAAGAAGGCTCCCGATGTGATGCTTTTTCACAACAATGGTATCCCTATGCAAAAAGCAAGCTTTCTGAAGATTCTCTAGATTACTTGCAAAGTCTTCCGGACCACATTACATTTTCTTTAGGCAATCAAAAAACAACAGTAGTACATGGTTCGTTTTTTAATGTTTCCGAATTTATATTTAGTTCCACATCTTGGGAAAACAAAGCCCCTAATTTTGAAGCCACCAAAAGCGATATCCTTATTGCTGGTCATTCCGGATTACCATTCCACACTAAAAACAACAACAAACATTGGATCAATCCAGGCGTAATTGGTATGCCAGCCAACGATGGAAAACCAAGCGTTTGGTATACCATTTTAGACGATTCTAAAAAACCTATGGCTGTCCATTTCCGTAACCTAAAGTATAACCATACATTAGCAAGTACATTAATGCGTAACGCATTATTACCCGAATCGTATGCTAAAACAATTATGAATGGCATCTGGGATAACATGGAAATCTTACCAGAAGCAGAAAGACAACAACAAGGAAAACCTATTGAACTGTAAGGTTATACATATTATATATACTAATTAAAAATGCGAAAACTCTTTATATTATCTCTTATGCTTTTAAGCTTTTCTGTAAATAGCCAAGAAACTATTAAAGAGCTTCTTATACTGCATAACACCAAAAGTGTTCCTTATGTTTCTGTCCAAGAACTAGCTATGCCTAAAACGCAAGCCATTATTTTAGACGCAAGAGAATTAGACGAATATGAGGTTAGTCATATTAAAGATGCTTTGCATGTTGGCTATGATCACTTCAATTTAAACGAAACAACAAAACGTATACAGAACAAGCAGCAACAAATAGTTGTATATTGTTCGTTAGGTATTCGTTCGGAAAGAATTGCCGAACAACTTAAAAAAGCGGGATATATAAACGTTCTTAATTTATATGGAGGGATTTTTGAGTGGAAGAACAACAACTTCATCGTATATAATATGGCAGAGGAAGAAACCGAAGACATACATACTTTTTCTAAAACATGGAGCAAATGGCTTTTAAAAGGAAATAAGATCTATAATGACTGATGACTGCAAATAAAACAACAAATTTGAAAAACAAAAACCTTATAATCGTATTTACACGTAATCCAGAACTGGGTAAAGTAAAAACACGCTTAGCAAAAACTATTGGGGATGCTTCTGCATTACATGTATATAGCTTTTTACTAGAACATACCGAAAAAACAATTAGAAGCATAGATAGTGACAAAGCAGTCTATTATTCCGAAAAAATTAGAAATCAAGATATTTGGGATCATTCTATCTATCAAAAACATCTACAAGAAGGGGAAGATTTAGGGATAAGAATGCTTCATGCATTTCAAAACGGGTTCCGAAAAGGATATGAAAAAGTGCTTATTGTTGGAAGCGATTTATTCGACTTAAAAGAAAAACACATTGTGGAAGCTTTTCAAAAATTAGATAAACGCGATGTTGTTATTGGTCCTGCAGAAGATGGTGGTTATTACTTATTAGGAATGAAAACGCTTCACGAAGAAGTTTTTAAAAACAAAGTATGGGGAACGTCATCTGTTTTTAAAGACACCATAAAAGATTTACAAAAATTTAAAATTCATCAACTGGAAAAGTTAAATGATATTGATACTTTTGAAGATATGGAACATAATTCCACTTTAAAAAAACTAATACTTACAAATGATTAAATTTATAAACGAAACGGTAGCATACCTACAAGAAAAAGGTTTTGACAAACCAGAAGTAGGAATCATTCTTGGCACTGGACTTGGACAACTTATTGATGAAATAGAAATACTTGCAGAAGCCAGCTATAATCATATTCCAAATTTCCCAACAGCAACCGTAGAGTTCCATAAAGGAAAATTAATTTACGGCGTCTTAGCTGGAAAAAAAGTAGTGGTTATGCAAGGTAGATTTCATGTTTATGAAGGCTATTCTTTACAAGACGTAACGTATCCAGTTCGTATTATGGAAAAACTAGGTATCACAACTTTACTAGTTTCTAATGCATCTGGAGCAATAAATACAAACTATAAAAAAGGGGAATTAATGCTAATTGAAGACCATATCAATCTTCAAGGTAGTTCTCCGTTAGCATTTAAAGGTGTTTCCGATTTAGGCGAGCGTTTTACCGACATGAGCACTCCTTATGATGCAAAAATCAACGCCAGCTTTACCGAAATCGCCAAAGCAAATAACATCACATTACATGAAGGTGTTTATGCAAGTGTTGTTGGTCCGCAATTAGAAACAAGAGCAGAATACAGAATGCTAAAAATTATTGGTGCAGATGCCGTTGGTATGAGTACCGTTCCAGAGATTATTGTTGCTAATCATTTAAAATTAAAAACGGCAGCAGTGTCAGTTTTAACCGATGAATGCGACCCAAGCAATCTAAAACCTGTAAATATTAATGAAATCATTGCCATGGCTGCCAAAGCAGAACCAGACATGATTACATTGTTTAAGGAATTGATTAAGAGTTTATAGTAATCTTTGGGCGTTACTCTACTTCGCGAAAAGCTACGTAGAGTCAGGCTTTTCACTATATCTTTTTCTCGTACCTCCAAAAAGGATGCCGTTGCAATCCTTAACGCGAAAAAAAACAGCAATAAAACAAGGGATTTCAATCCCTTAAGAAAAGTAAAATACTAAATAAACAGATACCTGCCTCCGCAGGCATAAAAAACATGAGTTACCTAGAAACCACACACGACGTATACAAAGAAGCAGCACTAACTCCAGATGTTGGGCTGTGCTGTACTACAAACCCTATTTGGGAATTACCAGGGTTAAAAATCCCAAAAATAATGCAAGAAATGAATTATGGTTGTGGCTCTACGGTGCATGCACGTGACTTAACCAACAATCCTAAAATGCTTTATGTTGGTGTTGGTGGCGGAATGGAACTTTTACAATTCGCTTATTTTAATCGCCAAAAAGGTGGCGTTGTAGGAATTGATGTTGTGGACGAAATGCTAGAAGCTTCTCGTAAAAACTTTATCGAAGCCGAAGCACAAAATCCTTGGTTTAAATCGGAATTTGTAGACCTTGTAAAAGGAGATGCATTAAACCTTAATGTAGCAGATAACTCTATTGATGTTGCAGCGCAAAACTGTTTGTTTAATATTTTTAAAGCAGAAGATTTAAAGAAAGCCATAGAAGAAATGTATCGTGTTTTAAAACCACACGGAAAACTGGTGATGAGTGATCCTACTTGTGAGCAACCAATGAATGATGCATTACGTAACGATGACAGATTAAGAGCTTTATGTTTAAGCGGAAGCTTACCAATAGCCGAATACGTAAAAGCATTAACCGATGCTGGTTTTGGAACTATTGAAATTAGAGCGAGAAAACCGTATAGAATTTTAGATCCTAAAACCTATCCAACAGAAGAATTAATCTATATAGAATCGATTGAAGTTGCTGCTATTAAAGATCCAATGCCAAAAGACGGCCCTTGTATTTTCACTGGAAAAGCTGCCATTTACTATGGTGATCAAGATTATTTTGATGATAAAGAAGGACATATATTATTAAAAAATCAACCATTGGCAATTTGCGATAAAACAGCAAAGGCATTACAAAAATTAAACAGAGACGATATTTACTTTTCAGAATCTACTTTCCATTATGATGGTGGAGGTTGTTGTTAGGCGATAATCGCCATTAAATTATAGCACGCC
>JAGPUY010000185.1 GCA_018067265.1 Oceanihabitans sp.
ATCGCAGGAAAAATTGCCAAAGTCTTTATGCAATCGAAGTTAACCGTGTTGTTAATGATTGTGTTTATGGTAGTTGGTGTGTACAGTTCGTTTTTAATTCCGCGTGAAGAAGAGCCACAAATTGATGTGCCAATGGCAGACATCTTTGTGGGATATCCGGGAGCGAGTCCTACAGAAGTAGAATCGCGAGTGATCAAACCATTAGAGCAATTAATTTCGAATATTAAAGGTGTGGAATATGTGTATTCTACGTCGATGAAAGAGCAAGGAATGGTCATCGTGCAATTTTATGTTGGCGAAGATATTGAGCGCTCTTTTGTAAAATTATACAACGAAATCAATAAACACATGGACCAAATGCCAGAAGGTGTAACGTTTCCATTAGTGAAAACACGAGCGATTGATGATGTGCCCATGTTAGGTTTAACCTTGTGGAGTGAAAATTATGACGATTACCAATTGGGCCAAATGGCACAAGAGTTGGAAGCCGAAATTAAGAAGATAAACGATGTTGCAATTACGCATAAAATTGGAGGTAGAAATCGGCAATTACGCGTGGTTTTAGATAAGGATAAATTGGCTTCTAGCGGATTGGATTTCTTGTCGGTTTCGGAAATGATAAAAGCAAATAACGCACAAATGAGTGCTGGGAGTTTTGATAAGAATGACACTGAATTTCTTATCAATACAGGGCGTTTTTTAGAAACGGTAACAGATGTGGAGAATTTAGTGGTTGGTGTGCAACAGAACCAGCCCATATATTTAAAGCAAGTTGCAAAAATTATAGATGGACCAGAAGTACCGCTAAATTATGTGAGTTTGGGTTTTGGAAAAGGAAGTGTGAAATCTTCGGAATATAAATCGGAATATCCTGCAGTTACCATTTCGGTTGCAAAACGAAAAGGGGCAGATGCCATGAAAATTTCGGAAGTTATTATAGATAAAGTGGATCATTTACGGACTACTTTAATTCCGGATGATGTGCATGTGGAAGTGACTCGGAATTACGGAGAGACAGCTTCTCATAAAGTATCGGAATTGCTATGGCACCTTGTAGGTTCTATATTTGCAGTGACACTTGTGGTGATGCTTGCAATGGGTTGGCGAGGCGGATTGGTGGTGTTTTTATCGGTACCAATTACGTTTGCACTAACGTTGCTGAGTTACTATATGATGGATTATACGCTAAACCGAATTACACTTTTCGCTTTGGTTTTTGTAACCGGAATTGTGGTGGATGACTCCATCATTATTGCCGAAAATATGCACAGGCATTTCAAGATGAAACGCTTGCCTTTTAAAGAAGCCGCTTTATACGCAATTAATGAAGTTGGAAATCCTACGATTTTGGCAACATTTACGGTAATAGCTTCGGTTTTACCTATGGCTTTTGTTTCCGGATTAATGGGGCCATATATGGCACCAATGCCAATTGGAGCATCGATAGCGATGATATTATCCTTATTTGTGGCTTTAACTATCACGCCATATTTAGGCTATATTTTCCTAAGAGAAAAAGAGAAAAAAGGAGCTGTCGAAAAACCGCAGAAAGCTGTTGAAGACACGCTTATTTATAGAATCTATAACAAATTTGAGCGTCCGTTAATAGAAAGTAAAAGAAAACGATGGTTGTTTTTGGGAGGAACTTTTGTCGTGCTAATGGGAACTATGGTTTTGTTTTTTACGAATTCGGTGGCAGTAAAAATGTTGCCTTTTGATAATAAAAATGAATTTCAGGTAGTGATTGATATGCCTGAAGGCACAACGCTAGAACGAACAGGAGTTGTAGCGCAAGAGATTTCGCAATATTTAGCAACGCGACCAGAAGTGGTGAATTATCAAAATTATGTTGGTACTTCAGCGCCAATAACTTTTAACGGATTGGTACGTCATTATGATTTGCGTGGCGGATCTAATATGGCAGATATTCAAGTGAATTTAATTGATAAAGGGGAACGTGATATTCAAAGTCATGGCATTGCTAAATTAATGCGTCCAGATATTCAAAAAATTGCTGCAAAATATAATGCGAATGTGAAGTTAGTAGAAGTGCCGCCAGGACCTCCAGTTTTGTCGACAATAGTTGCAGAAGTGTACGGACCGGATTATAACGAGCAGATCAAGATTGCCAATAGCGTTCAAGATATCTTAAAAAATACCGATGATGTTGTGGATATTGATTGGATGGTAGAAGCAGATCAAACCGAATTTCAATTCGATATCAACAAAGAAAAAGCAATGTTGTATGGTGTTGCACCACAGCAAATTGCGTACACCATGAATATGGCCTTGTCTAACCGCCCGATTACGAATCTGTATGATGAAAATGCGGTAAACCAAGTTGGTTTGGTATTGACTTTAGATGAAAAGGAAAAATCTACCATTTCTGATATTTCACAATTAAAAGTAACATCCAAACAAGGTAATATGGTACCAATTGCAGATTTAGTAGATATTAGAGAAACTACCGCTGCAAAAAGTATTTATCGTAAAAACCAGAAACGTGTAGTTTATGTGTTGGCAGATATGGCTGGAGAGTTAGAAAGTCCTGCATATGCTATTCTTGGAATGGAAGAAAAGTTAAAGGAAATTCCGTTACCAAAAGGTTATGAATTAAACGAAATGTATTTAGGGCAACCAGATTTTGAAGATAATTACACCGTAAAATGGGATGGAGAATGGCAAATTACTTTAGAAGTTTTTAGAGATTTAGGAATTGCCTTTTTAGGAGCAATCATCTTAATATACATCTTAATTGTAGGCTGGTTTCAAAACTTTAAAGCGCCAATTGTAATGATGGTTGCTATACCGTTATCGTTAATCGGAATTATATTGGGACATTGGATTATGGGTGCATTTTTTACTGCAACCTCATTTATTGGTATGATTGCTTTGGCCGGAATTATGGTTAGAAATTCCGTATTACTTATTGACTTTATCAACCTAAGAACTACGGAAGGTATTCCTTTAAAACAAGCTTGTATTGAAGCAGGAGCAGTGCGAACAACGCCAATTCTATTAACAGCAGGAACCGTTGTTATTGGCGCGTTTGTGATACTGTTTGATCCCATTTTTCAAGGATTAGCAATCTCGTTAATGGGAGGAACTATTGTGTCCACCGTGTTGACTTTATTGGTGGTGCCATTGGTGTATTATATGATAGAAAAGAAAAATTATAAATAATTAAGAAAAATTAAAAAAAAATCAAAATGTTAAATACATATTTTAGAGTTATTGTAGGTGTCATGGTATTATTAAGTGTAGTACTATCTGTTTATGTAAGTCCAAATTGGATGTGGTTTACTGTTTTTATAGGTGTAAATCTAATACAGTCTGCCTTTACAAAATGGTGTTTGTTAGAAACGATATTAGTGAAGTTAGGCGTTAAAAAAGAAGGAGCAAGCTGTAGTGTAAAGTAAATAGGTACATTATTGTTTCATTTAATTTCCATAAAGTAATTTATAGCATGTATTTTTGCTAAAATTTATTTTATGGAATTTTTTTATCAGCCTTGGCCGTGGTACATCTCCGGTTTTTTAATAGCATGTATTATGCTTGTTTTATTATTAATGGGAAAAAAGTTTGGAATGTCTTCCAACTTAAAAACCTTTTGTGCTGCTTGTGGTGCAGGAAAAGTAAGCCCTTTTTTTCAGTTGGATTGGAAATCAGATAAATGGAATTTACTCGTTGTAGTAGGAGCGATGCTTGGTGGTTTTGTAGCTTCTCACTATTTATCCAATGGGGAAATGCCAGCAATTAGCGAAGCAACAAAAGCATCATTAGCGAGCATACATATTTCTTCAGAAAATCAATATTTACCTAAAGAATTATTCTCAATTTCCGCTTTAAGCGATATAAAAACAATACTTATTTTAATAATAGGAGGATTGCTCATTGGTTTTGGCGCTCGTTATGCTGGAGGTTGTACTTCTGGTCACGCTATTTCTGGTTTAAGTAATTTACAACTCCCTTCTTTAATTGCTGTTATTGGCTTTTTTATTGGAGGTTTGGTTATGGTGCATGTATTATTTCCTTTAATTTTTTAATCTATCACAATGAAACAAATTATATATATTCTTATTGGTTTTTTCTTCGGAATAGTAATGTACAAATCGGAAGCTGCTTCGTGGTTTCGTATTTATGAAATGTTCCAATTTCAAGCTTTTCACATGTACGGAATAATAGGAACTGCCTTAGCTTTTGGAATGTTATTTGTCTTTTTAATTAAACGTTTTCAAATTAAATCGTTCGATGGAAACCCTATAAAAATTGCACCAAAAGAGAAATCGTTTTCTAGATATATGTATGGCGGCATTATATTTGGACTTGGTTGGGCTTTAGCTGGCGCATGTCCGGGACCCATATTTGTGCTTGTCGGTGCTGGTTATTTACCTATAGTAATTGTGTTGGCGTCTGCAACGGTTGGTACTTTTTTATATGGAATAGTAAAGGATAAATTACCGCATTAAATAGCTTATCTTCTTTTTTTGTGTAACATTTTATTGTTTTGAGCGTCCTATAAGTATCAATCAATCAATCAATCAATCAATCAATAAATCATCATGAGAACAGACAAACAACTTTTAGTAATTGCACATTTAAGTCAACTAATAACTTTGGTTATAGGTTTTGGTAGTTTAATCTTACCGCTTATACTTTGGGTTACCCAAAAAGAAAAAGTCTATCAAATGGATGCGCATGGTAAAAATATTATTAATTTTCAGTTGAGTTTAATTGTTTACTGTATAATATGTGTACCATTAATACTTTTATTTGGCTTAGGCCTTTTAGGCTTTGTTGTTTTAGGAATTATCGCTATAATATTTCCTATTATTAATGCTATTAAAGCAAGCAACGGAGAAACGCCAACCTATCCTTTATCTTTTAATTTTATTAGTTAAGCATATGAAAAAGGAAAAAAGAAACACAAAATATATTGGACTAGGAATAGGGCTAGGTTCTTCTTTCGGAGTAACTCTGGGTTCGGTTATAGGAAGTATAAAGAACGATGTTCCTACTTGGGTTAGTTTCGGAATACTTATAGGAATGGCTTTAGGTTTGGTAATAGCCGTTATTTACGGAAGCCTAACGCGTGAAAAAGCAAATATAGAAGACGATAAAACAACATAATGAAATCTTTATCTTTTAATTTTATTAGTTAGTTAATTACTTAGATA
>JAGPUY010000021.1 GCA_018067265.1 Oceanihabitans sp.
TAAAATTCACAAAGAAAAGAAACAATAGATCTTATGTATCTATTGAACCTTTCGAAGCTTAGGAATTTTATAAATCCTTAAAAATCTAAAACGCCTTTACTTATTTAATAAGTAAAGGCGTTTTTTTATGCGCTATAGTTATAAAAGTAAAACGGTCTAACTAATAGGATGTATTAGCGTTTAAAATTATAAAAGTCATACAAAGTATTTTGTTAGTTATTATAATGTGTTTGGCTGTTTTTCCGTTTTAATTTCTAAAAGTCATACCTTTGAAAAGGAGAATATTTAGAATCCAAATAATATAAAGTTTGTTATTTGTTTTTAAAGACAAAAATGGAAATGATAGCATCAGACAAGTTAGTAACTTACATGTGGATTTTATTAGCAGTGTATGCTGCGGTAATATTGTTTTTCGTCATACGTGGCGCTCGAAAAAACACAAGTATAAAAGATTATGCCGTTGGCAATATAGGTTTTCCTTCTTGGGTGGTTGGTTTGTCTTTAGCGGCTTCCATGACAAGTGCTGCAACCTTTATTATTAATCCAGGATTTATAGCGCTCTACGGCATTTCTGGAGTGATCTCTTTTGCTGTGGTATTACCTATTGCTGCATTTGTATCATTAATTGTTTTTACCAAAGGTTTTGTAAAGCAAGGTCATTCTGTGAAAGCCACAACAATGGCGCAATGGATAGGGAAACGCTATAAAAGTAAAAGCTATGCGTTTTTCTTCGGTATTATAGCACTCTTACTCATTACTTTTATCGTACTAATTAATGTTGGTTTAACACAAGTTATTTCCAAATCCCTAAATGCAGATCCTTTTTATGTGCTTATGGGAATTACCGCATTTGTATTTGGTTATATGATGTTTGGTGGTGCAAACTCTATGGTGTATACCAACACTATTCAGGCGATTATTATGTTTATTGTAGCTATTATTTTAATTAGTTCTGGATCAGAATATTTTACCGATGGTGTTTCTGGTTTCTTCGATAAATTAAATGCCATAGATCCTAATCTTACAAAAACAACAAATCCTTCCAGCTTTTTGTTTCGAGATTATTTTGAAATTATTTTCACGCAAATCGTAATTGGTGTTGCCATTGTTTGTCAGCCGCACATTATTACAAAATCCCTATTATTAAAAGATTCTTCAAAAATTAACACCTATTTATTTAGCGGGATTGCTTTTATGATTGTTTTCTTTTTAGTGGTAATTGTTGGTTTGTATGCTCGAATTAGTTTTCCTGACTTTATGGTCAATGGCGAAAAATTACGAATGGATGAAATTATACCAACCTACGTTGTTACTAAGTTTTCTGTAGGTATTGGTTTGGTTATTGTTGTGGGTTTAATTTCGGCAGGATTATCGACCTTAGAGAGTTTGATTCAATCTTTATCCATAACCATTACTTCCGATATCATCAACCCTTTGTTTAAGGATAGGTTTACTGAAAAAACGATTACGATCAATAAAGTAGTTATTCTTGTTCTTGGTGTAGTGAGCTTTTTATTAAGTTGGGAACAAATTAAAAACCCAGACGTCAGTGTGGCTATTTTTGCTCAAAACGGCGTCTATGCATACTTTGCAGCTGCTTTTGTACCTGTTCTTTTTGGTACATTTTTAGATAATGTTTCTTTAAGGGCAGTTTTTGTAGCAAGTGTTAGCGCAATAGTGGTACATTTTGGTATTTACTACGGAAGAATAACGCCGTACATGCAAGAACCTGTAAATAATCCAGGGGTTTCTGCTGCAATAGGAATACTAACATCATTAGTAGTTGGTTATATTATATATAAAATAGATTTTAACAAAGAAGCAAGTGGACGCACTAGATTGGACAGCTAAATGGGCAGATTATACGCCGGATAAAATTGCATTAACATCGTATGACAGCAATATCAGTTATACGTATAAGGACCTGCATACCTATGCCAATCGGTTAATCCATAAATTTATAGAACTCCATTTGGAAGAAGGAGATCGAATTGCTGTTTTGGCAGAGCATAGCCTAGAATATATGGTGCTCTTTGTGGCTTGTCAACGTATGGGATTGGTAATGGTTCCTTTAAATTATCGCTTACCTGTAAATGAAATAGCGAAACTTCTTGTAGACTGTACACCTTCTTTGTTTATATATAATGAAAACCACCAAGATAAATTAGGGCAATTGCCACTAGAAAAGATACAGACAATCTCTGTGCATAGGCTGGATCACTTTTTTCATAACGTAGAAAATCATA
This sequence comes from Oceanihabitans sp., assembly GCA_018067265.1. Taxonomy (GTDB): domain Bacteria; phylum Bacteroidota; class Bacteroidia; order Flavobacteriales; family Flavobacteriaceae; genus Oceanihabitans. Next base: position 2,247 of record JAGPUY010000021.1, read on the forward strand.
CAGAAAAAACCTTTTCTATTAAAGAAGACAATGCCTTGTTTATATTTTATACTTCGGGAACTACGGGTGCGCCAAAAGGGGTTATTTATACCAATAAAATGCTGTTTTGGAATAGCTTAAATACATCTATGCAATTGGGTATTACCTTTCGAGATGCAACAATAAATACCTTGCCACCGTATCACACATCTGGATGGAATGTTTTTATAACGCCACTATTGCATAAAGGAGCACATATTGGTATGTTAGAAAAGTTCGATGCCGAAAAGATATTATGCCTTTTAGAGCGCAATAAAACCACTTTGTTTATGGCTTTGCCAACCATGTTATTGATGATGCAGAAAACGCCTGTTTTTAAAAATGTAAACCTTAAAAAAATGCGTTACATTATTTCTGGTGGAGAAAAAGTGCCGTCAGAACTTGTTTCTTTCTGGAAAACCGAAAAAAATATTTACATAAGACCAGGCTATGGTTTAACCGAAGCTGGACCAAGTATTACTTCTTTACATCATAAAATGGCAGTCCTTAAACCAAATTCTATAGGGAAGCCTAATTTTTATTTGGATCTAAAAATTGTGAACGCAAAAGGAGAGGTCGTTAAGGCAAATGAAGTAGGGGAACTCTGTATTAAAGGAAATATAGTAACTCCGGGGTATTGGAATAATTCTGTTAAAACTAGTAGTAAAATAAAAAAAGGATGGTTGTTTACTGGTGACTTTGCCTGTAGTGATGAAGAAGGTTTTTTGTATATGAAAGGACGCAAAAATGATATGTATATTTCTGGTGGAGAAAATATTTATCCGCAAGAAATTGAAGTGCAATTAGAATTAATAAAAGGAATAAAAAAAG
>JAGPUY010000201.1 GCA_018067265.1 Oceanihabitans sp.
GGTAACTGTTTCTAAACGAGTTACAGCACTTTCTAGGTTTTTGGTATGTGCTAATAATTGCAGATTCCATTTGGTTAATGCTTCCGGAGTGGTAAAACTAAAACTTATGTTTCCGTCTTTATCCGTTTGTAACTGTGGAAAGAAAAAGGCAGTTTCTTGCAAGTTTTTTCTAATGGTAACAGCAGAGAAGTCGGATGCTTCTGTAGTTTTAGTTTCTGTTTTATTTGTAGAATAACCTAGAGCGTTTGCTTCTCTTTTAATTCCTAATGCTGTTACAACCACATTATCTAAAACGTCTTCTTCCATTTCCTCCATTTCTGACATATTAGCAACTGGAGCACCAGCAACTTGCTGTTTTTGCGAAGCACTTCGTTTCACTAGCATCATATTATCTTCTATGGCCATTAATCTTCCATAGCCAAAATGCAATCCGAACCAATTTAACTGGTCGTAATTTTGTTGCGAAAAGGACGCTGTGTTGGTATTCTGATTATGTATTCTAAAACCATTTGTGCCAAAACTTTGTCTGGCATTTACTCTATTACGTGTATAATAATTTTGTTGCGTTATTGGGTTGAAACTCCATGTGTGCGGTTTAAATTGGTTTAAAGAAGCATCGTACATACTTGCTAATAATTCTGCGCTAACTTTTTCTCCTTGTGGACCTTTAATTTTGAAACTCCAAGTTTCGCCGGTTCCTGGCTGTAGTTTATCTCTAAACGTAACGGTCTCTATTTCTAATTCGGTTTTTGCATACGGAACAGCGATATTTATACTAGCACTTTGATAGCTGTTAAAAGCTGAAAAACTATAATGTATTACAAAGCCACCAACATCTTCTTTTGCAACAGGAATACTAATGGTTTTCTTGTTATTGTTTAAAAGTATAATCTCTTGTTTAATAATCTCGTGCTTTTTTTCTACGGTTATACTTACATATAAATCTTTTGCAGCAGAAGCAACCGTTACTAAAACGGTTTCGCCTGCTTTGTATGTGTCTTTATTTGTTGTAATACGAAACAATTGATTGTCTGCAAGCGTTTCGTCTTTATCACTAAACAGCATGATTTTAATTTCGTCTTTTACTTCTTGACCAAACTTATCTACACTTTCTAAAAGAATAACATACGCGCCAGACTCCCATTTTTTAATGTTTCCTAAAGCTAATTGTTTGTTTTTTGAAGTGTCAAATTTTTCGTCTAAAACCAATTTACCTTTCTCCCAAGTATTGCTGTTGTGTTCGTCTTTATACGCTTCCTGTGGAAACTTGGTTCTAAAATCATTTTCAGATAGGTCTTGATAATCTGGAGCCGTCCAAGGTCTTGGTCTTAAAACTTGTTTGGGTGCTTCTAGTTTATATATTTTAATGCTTCCTTTTGCAGGAGAAAATTCGCCGTTTAAGTTTTTAGTATCTATTTTTAAAGTATGGTCTTTGTTGTTTTTGTCTAGTTTATCGGAAATGGAAAGGTTCGCCAATAAAGCATGATAACCCACATTTACAGTAGTGCTTGCGCTTCGGGTTTCCCCATTAAGATCTGTAATGTCTGCAGTCACTTCGTAATGAAAAACGGGTAAGCTTTTTTTGTCTACACTTTCGTCTGGTTGTGCTTCGAATGTAATTTCAAAATTACCCGAAGCGTCTGTTGTGCTCTCGCCATGTATAATTTCTTGCGGCTCACTAACAAAAAATGGTCGATACCAATAATACCATCTCGGATATTGTACTTTTCGGTGTACACGATACACTACTTTAGCGTCTGTAATATTACTTCCGGCATAGGCAAGCGCATTTCCTTTTATGGTAACTTCGTCATGTACTTTGTAGGTTTCGGTAACTGGAAGAAATTTCGCTTCAAATTTTGGACGTTTATATTCTTCTACTGAAATATTTGCGTTTCCGTTAATTTGTACTTTTTCCGAGGAAATACTAATATTGAAATTACCTGTTAATCCTGTATTTGGTAAAATAAATTCTCCTTGAATAGAACCAAATGCATTGGTAACAAAATCTAAGGATTTTACTTCTTGACCATTTGCATCTGTTAAACGAACATGCAATTTCGCATCCGGAAACACTTCCGAGACATCGGTATTGGTTTTTATAGCAATCCCTTTAAAGAAAACGACTTGTCCGGGTCTGTAGATACTTCGATCTGTAAACAGGAAGCCGTTATATCTTAGTTTGTCTTCCGTATCAATATAATTATTTTTGTAAATATAATAGTCACCAAAATAGGCGGTATCGTCTTTGTGCGTTACTTCGATTTTTACGCTTCTATAGCGATCGCTATCTTTAGAAATAGTAGCTTCTCCTTTGCTATTAGTAACTGCGTATTCGGTTTGTAAATTACGATCGTTATTTTTTAAATATGTGATTTTAAGTTTCGCTTCCGGAATTGGTTTTCCGTTGTTTCTATCGATAACTTGAAACGTTGTTTTGTTGTTTAATGCGTTTTCTACAACCGCCAAATTGGTAATTTGAATCGTTGCAAAGCCAAAAGTGTTTGTGTCGTTGTTTGGTGTAGCCAAAATCACATAACGCCCATTATTTAATTTCGGTAAAATAACTTCTGTGGTATGCGTTTGGTAGTCTTGCTCATTGCGAAGTGTGCTTTGCCATTTAGTAACTTGGTTTAGTTTGTTTATAAGGGCAAGTTGCTCTTCTTTTCGGTAGGTTTTGTTTAGCTTTTCGAATTGATTTTCTGAAATTTTATAGACTTCAAAAGATAAAGCGGATAAGTTTTTATAACGAATTAAAAACCTAGCATCTTTTTGAATGGGTACATTGGATTCTGTTGTGATTTGAAGCGTTTGCTGTATCACTTGTTGTTTTAAAGCGGCGCACTTTTGCCCAGCAATACTTTTTGGGAATTGCTTTAAAACAGCATTACAAAGCGCAAGTGCTTCTTTGTTTTTCCAACGGTTTTCTTCCTTCGTTTGTGGTTGGTACGCTGTTCCTTGATCTACGTATAACGTAGCAATTTCAAAATCGTATAAACCAGAAACAGCATTATCGTTTAATCGTTTGCTTTCTGCTTGCAATGCTTTTAAATAAATAGCATCCTTATTGGTGAAAGTGGCATGTTGTTTTACAAATTTCAGCCTTTCTAAATTAACATCTGCAAGCGCTTCTGGTGCTTTATCTTTGCTGTGAAATTGAATAAGATCTTGATATATTTTTAACGCATGAAGCTGTAAAGATGTGCTGTCTTTGGAATGGATTTTTAGTTTAGAAAAAGCAGCTGCTTCGCTAATATATTCCTCTTTATCGATTTCAAATTTATAAGCAGGTTTGGTGATGCTATTCTCGTCGGTTTTGTAAAATTGTAATGCATTATGGTTTAGTAAATCGAAAAGCGTAGGTCTAAATATTTTAGAGTTTTCTTGCGTTTGTAAAAGTGTTTCGTAGTCGTTTAAGCTAGTTTGTTGTAGTACTAAACCATTTTCTAAAGAATGTTGGTAGTGTGTGTTAATTTCGGCAAAAAGCGTTTGTAAATCCCAAGTCCTAAAATCTGATGTGTCTACTTTATCTTCCGTTTTTGTTCGGTTATAAAACTGGTAACGATTCTGATTAAAATATTGCCAATACAAGTTCGCTAGCATATTTTCTAATACGTTTTTGGTAGGAGAAATACTTTGGTTAATTTCTGTTTTAAAATCGTTTATAATTTGCAATTGTGCATCTTCTTCCAGTGTTAATGCATATTTGCTTTTATACAGAAGTGCTTTTACAATTTGTGGCGAATTTTTAGCTGCTTTTGCTTTTATGCTAATTGCTTCAACAGCTTTTAATGCAGATTTTGTTAATCCTTCTTTCTCCAATTGCGCAATTTCCTTCCAAAGACTGTCGTAATTGGTGGTTTGTGCTTGAGAAAAATTTGCAAAAAGGATAATCATAAATATAGAGATGGTATGTTTCATGTGTCTGTGTCATTTGTTTTTCACTGGTAACAAGTAGCATCCAATTAATCCTTGTTCTTGTGTATCAAGTTTTAGTTATGGATTTTACCTATTCCAAGTTTTGAGTAAAACTAACTTCAAAAGCTGTACCAAAAAATACAGAATTAGGGAATACTGCGTTTGGAAGAGTGAAGTTAACTTTTTTTTAAGGAAACGTAGCTTTTTCCGATTAGTTTTTGAAAGGTTATATTTGCTTTATCGACTCCAATTATATGCGAATTTTTCTTGTTTTTTTTCTGTTTTCATTATTCAGCTTTAGTCAGCAAAGTCTGGATAAAGCGGAAGCATATTTGTTACAGAAAAAATATGCAAAGGCCGAAGAATTACTTTCCGTTTACGTTTCTGAAAATCCGAAAAACGAAAAAGCAATCGAACTTTTTGGTGATGCGTATGGATATCAAGAAAAGTGGGATGCCGCTATTGTGCAATATGAAAAATTAGTTTCCGCAAAACCATTAGAAGCAAATTATCATTATAAATACGGAGGCGCTTTAGGTATGAAAGCTTTAAGTGTGAATAAAATAATGGCGTTATCTATAATTGGCGATGTGAAAGAAGCTTTTTTAACCGCAGCTAAATTAGATGCGAAACATATAGAAACACGTTGGGCTTTGGTAGAATTGTATATGCAATTACCCGGAATTATTGGAGGAAGCCAAAGTAAATCCATGCAATATGCAAATGAATTAGAGGCATTATCTAAAGTAGATGGTTATTTGGCAAAAGGCTATATTTATGAATATGATGCGCAACCAGAACGTGCTGAAAAATATTATAAACAAGCCATTTCCGAAGGCGGATCTTTAACCTGTTACGAGAAACTTTCTAATTTTTACGAAAACAACAAGGAGCCAGAAAAAGCTCTAAATACTATGGTGGAGTCGGAAGCAAAACACAAACGTAACGCATTGCACTATCAAATAGGAAAAGTTGCTGCAGAGTATAATGTGCAGTTGCAAAAAGGCGAACAGTGTTTGCAAAAGTATATTGAAAATTATTCTGCCGAAGATGGCGTTCCTGTTGCTTGGGCAAATTACAGATTAGCGCAAATTTATAAACATAGCCAAAATAAAGAAAAGGCTTTAAAGTATATCGATTTAGCAATTTTAGAGTTGCCAAAAATTAAAATTTTTAAAGAAGAAAAACTCAGAATTAATCAATTATAGTCTGCTTAATTAGACTTCCTTAAGAACTGCGTAAAGCAGTTTTTTTTATTTTTATTTTTTAATTGATAGTAATACTGTTATATTTGCAATCAAAACTTGTAATTATGATTAATTTACTTTCAAATTTAAAGATTAGCGTACCAGAAAAAATCTTTCTGAAAGATCCGGAATCTTCTAAATTAGGGAAACGCATTATAGAGCATGGTATACTATTAATAGAAGAAATTGGTTTTGATAGTTTTACGTTTAAAAAACTAGGTGTAAAAATTGGTTCTAATGAAAGTTCTATATATCGTTATTTTGAAAGCAAACACAAGTTGTTATTGTATTTAACTTCTTGGTATTGGGCTTGGATAGAGTATCAACTAGTATTTGCTACACATAATATTTCGGATGAAAAATTACAGTTAGAAAAAGCTATCGAGATTGTTACAAGATCTATAAAAGAAGATAGTACGTTCTTGCATATTAATGAAGTCATTTTAAACAGAATTATTATTAACGAATATTCAAAATCGTATCTAACCAAAGAAGTAGATGCCGAAAACAAAGAAGGTTATTTCGTAATCTATAAAAGGCTGGTAACTAGATTAAGAGATATGATCGTTAAAATAAATCCGAAGTATACATACGCATCCAGTTTGGCAAGCACTATTATTGAAGGCGCTTTACATCAGCATTTTTTAAAGGATCATTTTAAATCCATTACAGATTGTGACACGACAACTACACCAACACAATTTTTTACAGACCTTACCTTTAATACTTTAAGATAAATCTATGAAAAACACTACAATGTCACCTTGGCAAAGGCTTTTTGGTTTGCTTAAATTAGAAAGGCGTGCCGTTTTACAAGTATTCTATTATGCCATTTTTGCAGGATTAGTTTCGTTATCCTTGCCTTTAGGTATTCAAGCAATTATTAACTTATTACAAGGCGCACAAGTAACTACATCGTGGATTGTTTTAGTGGTTTTAGTAACACTTGGTGTTGCATTTGTTGGTGTTTTACAACTTATGCAAATGCGAATCATAGAAACGCTGCAACAACGTGTTTTTACACGTGCATCTTTTGAGTTTACCTATCGTTTTCCAAAAATCACCATGGAAGAGTTACGTCATTATTATCCACCAGAATTAGCCAATCGTTTTTTCGACACATTAAATGTGCAAAAGGGATTAGCTAAAATATTAGTAGATATTCCTGCAGCAGTTTTACAGATTGTTTTTGCACTGATATTGCTTTCTTTTTACCATCCGTTTTTTATAGCCTTTGGATTGGTTCTATTAATACTAATATATGTGGTGTTTAAATTTACGGCAAGAATAGGAATGGAAACTAGTATGCAAGAATCAAAAAACAAATACAAAGTGGCACATTGGATTCAAGAAGTTGCAAGAACTGTTATCAGTTTTAAGTTGTCTGGAAAAACCAATTTAGCATTAACCAAAAATGATGCTTTAGTAGATATGTATTTAAATTCTAGAGAATCCCATTTTAGAATCTTAGTGATACAGTTTATTCAAATGATTGGTTTTAAAGTTATTGTTACAGCAGGTTTATTAACTATTGGAGGCGCCTTAGTCTTAAATCAAGAAATGAATATTGGACAGTTTGTAGCAGCAGAAATAATTATACTATTAGTAATTAGTTCTGTTGAAAAACTAATACTTGGTTTAGAGTCTTTCTATGATATTTTAACTTCTTTAGAAAAAATTGGTCAGGTAGTCGATAAAGAATTAGAAAGTCAAACAGGAGAGGAACCTGTTTTTAAGGAAGATTTTAAAATTGAACTAGAAAATGTAACCTATAATGTGCCTCAAAGAGATAAAAATATATTAGAAAATATCACGATGCAAGTACACGCGAATACAAGTACTTTGATTCGAGGTGAAAGTGGTGCTGGTAAATCTAGTTTGTTGCGTCTGTTTGCTGGATTAATAAAGCCAACAAAAGGAACTGTTTTTTTAGATAACTTTTCTTTAAATAATATTCATTTAAACAAATATAGAGGACAAATTGGTATGTCTTTATCTGATGAAACTCCTTTTGAAGCTACGCTTCGTGAAAATATCACTTTTGGAGATGCTAGTCTTACCGATGAAGATGTTTTTTGGGCAATAGAAAAAGTTGGACTAAAGACATTTGTTAAAGAACAACCTAAAGGACTTAATACTATTATTAATCCCGAAGGGAAACAAATAGCATATACCGATGCAAAAAAAATAATACTAGCTAGAGCAATCGTTAGAAAACCAAGGCTATTGATTCTAGAAGATCCTTTAGACCAGTTTGAATTTATCGAGTGGGAAAAGGTTATGAATTTTTTATTAGATAAGTCAAACAATTGGGCTGTTATAGTAGTAAGTGGGAATAAAAGGTGGAAAGAGAAATGCCAAAACACCATTACACTACACAAAGGAAAAATGATTTAATTTACCGATACTATGTTAAATATATCACACAATACATTACATAAAAAATTCGATTTTAATCAATATAAATCCGGACGAAAAACCTTTAATAAAAGGTACTATAAGTATT
>JAGPUY010000194.1 GCA_018067265.1 Oceanihabitans sp.
TTAGAGGTAAATGCACTATTTTTTTAGTTTCAAAAAAGTCTTCCGTATAAAAATCTGCAATATTATAAATGGTTGCTTTTGGGTAATCTTGTAATTCTTCCGCTAAATCACCTCCTTTTAAATAAATAATACCATTTTTAAGTGCATGGTTTTGTTTTTTAGCAACTCTAGCTTTAACCCAATGCACAAAAGTTGGCATTGCTGCTACTGCTCTACTCACAATAAAATCGTAGGTATCTTTAATTTCTTCTACTCTACAATGCGTGGTTTTCACATTTTCTAAACCTAAGCCTTCTGCGACTTCTCTAACCACGTTTAGTTTTTTGTTAATACTATCCACCAAATGAAAAGAACATTCTGGATACAAAATAGCTAAAGGTATTCCTGGGAAACCGCCACCAGTACCAACATCCATAATCTTAGTCTTCGGTTTAAAATCAATGATTTTTGCAATAGCTAAAGAATGCAGTACATGACGTAAATAGAGTTCGTCAATATCTTTTCTAGACACTACATTAATCTTCAAATTCCAGTCTTGATACAAAGCTTCTAACTTGGTAAATTTATCAATCTGATCTTCTGTAAGGTTTGGAAAATACTTAAGAATTAGCTCCATGGTTTTTAATTTTGCACAAAAGTAGATAAATTATTGTGCATTTTTATGAAAATTTTATTAAGATGCAACTCATTATTATTTATCTTTGTTTATATAATGGATACTAGTATTTATTCGTTTAAATACAGTAAAAATAAATAGCATGACAAAACAAACAGTAACTTTTTCAAGAACAGACTCTGCAAAGTTTTTTAAAACACTTAACAAGCGTGTTAACAATTACTTTAAAGAAAACAAAATTAAAAAAACAGGGAACTGGAAATTATATAGTAAAGCTATAATAATGTTCGCCTTATTACTTGGACCTTTAGCAGTATTATTAACTGTTGACTTGCCAACTTGGCTACAAATAATATCTATGATGGTTATAGGTATTGGAATGGCTGGAGTAGGAATGAATGTAATGCACGATGCAAATCATGGTTCTTTTTCTAGCAAAAAATGGGTAAACAGATTAATGGGAAGCAGCATACATATTTTAGCTGGTAACGATTACAACTGGAAAGTACAACATAATGTATTGCACCACACGTATACCAACATTCAAGGACATGATGAAGACATTGATGCCGGAAGAATTATTCGTTTTTCTAAGCATTCAAAATGGTTAAAAATTCATCAGTATCAAAAATATTATGCCTTCTTATTATATGGCTTATTAACTGTAAACTGGGCAATTACTACAGATTTTAAACAAACCTACATTTATTTAAAAAGAAAATTATCTTATGGGGAATTCCCTAAACCAGCTACACAATGGACGAAGTTAATTATTGGTAAAATACTATATTACTCTATTTGGGTAGTATTACCGATAGCAATGGGTTATGCTTGGTGGCAAGTTTTAATAGGATTTTTAATCATGCATTATACTGCAGGAATTATCTTAAGTGTTGTTTTTCAACTAGCACACGTAATGCCAAATACAGATATGCCTATTCCAGATGAAGCTGGTAATATGAAAAACACTTGGGCAATTCATCAATTATTCACCACGTCAAATTTCTCGCCTAAAAACTGGTTAGTAGAATTTTATACTGGTGGTTTAAACCGACAAGTAGAACACCACTTATTTGCACATATTAGCCATGTTCATTATAAAAACATTGCTAAAATTGTTAAAGACACTGCGCATGAATTCAGCTTACCTTACAACGAGTATAATACGATGTGGAAAGCAATAGGAGAACATTATCAACAACTAAAAGTACTAGGTAAAAAACCTAGTATGGCATAACATCATTTTTTGCACCTCAAAACAACATCTCATAAATGAATCCACTTTCAGAAAGAATAATAAACATGTCTACCTCTGCCACTTTAGCTATGGCAGCAAAAACTAGAGAATTAAAAGCAGAAGGAAAAGATATTATTGGTTTAAGTCTTGGGGAACCAGATTTTAATACTCCTGATTTTATTAAGGACGCTGCAATACAGGCAGTAAACGAGAATTACAATTCGTACTCACCAGTAGATGGTTATGTAGATTTAAAGGAAGCGGTAATTACAAAGTTTAAACGCGACAATAATTTAACCTATACGTTACCACAAGTAGTTGTTTCTACAGGCGCAAAACAATCTTTATATAACATAGCGCAAGTGATGTTAAATAAAGGAGACGAAGTAATTTTACCTTGTCCGTATTGGGTAAGTTATAGTGACATTGTTAAGGTTGCTGAAGGAGTTCCTGTAGAAGTAAAAACTTCTATAGATACCGATTTTAAAATGACAGCCGCACAATTAGAAGCTGCCATTACGCCAAAAACAAAAATGCTTTGGTTTAGTTCTCCTTGTAACCCAAGTGGTTCATTATACAGTAAGGAAGAATTAGAAGCTTTGGCTTCTGTTTTAGTAAAGCATCCAAATATTTATGTCGTTTCTGATGAAATTTACGAACACATAAACTACACCGGAAAACCACATGCAAGTATGGCTGGAATTGAAGGGATGTTTAACAATACGATTACCGTAAATGGCGTTTCTAAAGCTTTTGCCATGACTGGTTGGAGAGTTGGATTTATTGGTGCTCCAGATTGGATTGCACGTGCTTGTAATAAAATGCAAGGACAAGTAACTAGCGGAACAAACTGTATAGCGCAACGCGCGGTTATAACGGCTTTAAAAGCAGACCCAAGTGTTGTAAAATACATGATAGACGAGTTTAAAACACGTCGTGATATGGTTTTAGATTTATTGGATGGTATAGAAGGTTTTAAAACCAATACGCCAGAAGGTGCATTTTATGTATTTCCAGATGTTTCTTATTTCTTCGGAAAGACTTTACGAGGAAAAACAATAAACAACGCTACCGATTTTTCATTATATCTTTTAGAAGAAGCGCTAGTAGCAACGGTAACAGGAGATGCTTTTGGTGACAAGAATTGTATTCGTATTTCTTACGCTGCAAGTCAAGAGCAAATTAAAGAAGCCATAAAACGTATCAAAGAAGCGGTTAGTTAATTCTTTCCCTATACAATTTAAAAGAGGCTATTATAACAATCGTTATAATAGCCTCTTTTTTTATACAATTACTAGTAAAAATAAAAGCAAAGTAATCACTAAACTTACTAGATAATAAATGGTTTCTTCTTTATTCTGAATAGCCATTTGCAAA
>JAGPUY010000204.1 GCA_018067265.1 Oceanihabitans sp.
GCAACCTCGATTTAATAAAAGAAAGCTATAAAGGTATTCGTCCGGCACCTGGCTATCCTGCTTGTCCAGATCATTTAGAAAAAAGAACGATATGGGAATTGTTAGATGTAGACAATAGAATAGGCGTAGCACTTACTGAAAGTTTAGCCATGTGGCCAGCAGCAAGTGTCAGTGGTTATTATTTTGCGAATCCAGAAGCGAAGTATTTTGGACTAGGAAAAATTAAAGAAGACCAGTTAGCAGATTACGCAAAGCGAAGAGCTATAGATTATGAAGAGGCAGAAAAATGGTTGAGTCCGAATGTAGCGGATTAAAAATTCCTGCGCAGGCAGGAATCTCTTAGCAAACAGAAAGGGTTTTTTGTTTAGAAAACTGACCATAGCAAGTAGATGCGTTAGCGATTACTCATCCATATTATTAAGGAAGAAATCGTGATTGCTTCGCAGTTGCAGCGACATCCTTTTTATGTCAGTTCGAGTGATACGACTGAAGGAGTATTGTATCGAGAACAAGTGAAAAGATATAGCGAAAAGCGCGACCATACGAAGCTTTAGCGAAGTATGGTAACGCCAAAAGAAAAAAAAAGTTTAATTAAAGAGATTCCCGTTTTCGTGGGAAGTACGTATGAAAGTAACCGAACATATAAAAAACGCAAAAGGGGAAACGTTGTTTTCTTTTGAGATTATTCCGCCAAAAAAAGGAAAAAATATTCAGGATTTATATGATAATATTGATCCTTTAATGGAATTTAAACCTCCTTTTATAGATGTTACTACGTCTAGAGAAGAGTACATTTATATAGAAAAACAAGGACTTTTAGATCGTAAAATCACAAGAATGCGTCCTGGAACTGTTGGTATTTGTGCTGCCATTAAACATAAATATGATGTAGATACGGTGCCGCATGTATTGTGTGGTGGTTTTAGTAAAGAGGAAACTGAATATTTGTTGGTCGATTGTCATTATTTAGGAATCAATAATGTGATGGCTTTACGTGGCGATGCGATGAGTCATCAAAAATATTTTGAAGCACAAAAAGGCGGACATAAATATGCTACGGATTTGGTGGCTCAAATTCAGAATTTGAATTGCGGACAATATTTACACGATGTTTTGGAGGTGGATGATAAATCTGACTTTTGTATTGGTGTTGCTGGATATCCGGAAAAACATATTGAAGCACCTTCTTTACAAACCGATTTAAAACGATTGAAAGAAAAGGTAGATGCAGGAGCAGATTATGTGGTGACGCAAATGTTTTTTGATAATCAGAAATATTTTCAGTTTGTGGAAGCTGCTAAAAAAGCAGGGATTCATGTGCCAATTATTCCGGGAATAAAACCCATTGCCGTACAAAGACACTTGCAACTATTACCTCAGGTTTTTAAAATAGATTTACCAGAAGATTTAATTCAATCGGTAGAGTCTTGTAAAGACAATAAGCAGGTGAGACAAGTGGGAATAGAGTGGGCCATTAAGCAATCTAAAGAGTTGCAAGATGCTGGTGTTCCAGTGCTACATTTTTATTCTATGGGAAAAAGTGATAATATAAAAACGATTGCTTCGGCTTTATTTTAAATTTTCTATTTTTGCGCTCTAACTAAATTTAATGAAGCGTTTATTACCCTACATTTTTTGCCTTTTTTGTGCTTGTGTTTTTTCGCAAGAAAAGAAGAATACCGATACCTATTTTGATGTAAATTATTTTACAGGAAATATAGCTTTACATAACACCGATATTTCGCATTTAATTAAAGGACATCCAGAAGGGTTTATTTTAAGTTGGAATACCAAAACCTATGGAGAAGAAGCTTGGCAACAACGCTACAATTATCCGGATTACGGATTTTCTCTAGCCTATCAAGATTTAAAGAATAGCGTGCTAGGTAATAATGTTTCTATTTATGCACATTATAATTTTTACTTTTTAAAACGAAACCTCATGTTTCGAATTGGGCAAGGTTTAGCCTATACTTCTAATCCGTATGATAAAGTAGATAATCCTAAAAATGTCGCTTTTGGTTCTAGTATTTTAAGTAGTACCTACGCGATGCTGAACTATAAAAAAGAACGCATTTTTGATCGGTTTGGTTTGCAGGCTGGAGTTTCCTTAATTCACTATTCTAATGCCAATGTAAAAGCACCAAATGCGAGTGTAAATACCATTGCTTTTAATGTTGGTGTGACCTATAGTTTAGACCAAGAAGAAACGGAATACATCGATACGTTAACCAAAGAAAAATTTAAACAGCCTATAAAATATAATGTTGTTTTTAGAAGTGGTGTGAATGAAAGTGATGTTGTTGGTACTGGCCAGTTTCCTTTTTATATTCTTTCGGCTTATGCCGACAAACGTTTAAATCGTAAAAGTGCTATTCAATTAGGAACCGATGTTTTTTTCTCTACTTTTTTAAAGGAGCACATCAAATATAGAGCAGCTGCTTTTCCGGAAGAAGGAGAAGATGGTTCTGCAGACTACAAACGTGTTGGTGTTTTTGCTGGTCACGAGTTGTTTATCAACAAAATGTCTTTAGTCACACAGTTTGGTTACTATGTGTATTATCCTTATGATTTTGAAGGAAGAACCTATTTAAGAATTGGTTTAAAACGTTATTTTAGCGAAAAATGGTTTGCTGCATTAATGTTAAAATCTCACGGAGCAAAAGCGGAAGCTGTAGAACTTGGTGTTGGGATTAGATTGTAATAGGAAATATAAATATTCCATAATAGTATTAAAAATAGATGCTGCGTCGCAGCGCAGCATGACATTGAAAATGAAAAACTACATATACATACTTATTACATTATTGGTGTTTTCTTGTGATAGCGAGGATGCAAACGATTGCTTTCAAAAAACTGGAAAAATAGTGCAAGAGGAAGTAATGCTTTCTTCCTTTGAAAAAATTCTAGTGAATAGAGATGTAGAACTTATACTAAAACAAGGAATGACTTTTCAAGTCGTTATTGAAACTGGAGAGAATTTATTAAATGACGTAGAAGCAAAAGTGGTCACTAATGAATTACAGCTTACCGATACTAATACCTGTAACTACGTTCGGGATTATGGTATCACCAAAGTGTATGTAACCGCGCCAAATATTACTGAAATTAGAAGCTCTACACAATATGATATTTCTAGTGATGGTATTTTAAACTATAATTCTTTGAAATTATTTTCGGATGATTTTACAACACCAGAAAACTTTACGGTTGGCGATTTTAGACTACAAGTAAATACGCAGAGCTTACGTATTGTAGGAAATAATATTTCTTCTTTTTATATTTCGGGTGTTACTCAAGATTTATATGTTGGTTTTTTCTCCGGAACCGGACGTTTTGAAGGTGCAGATTTAATTGCCCAAGATGTGGATATTTACCATAGAGGAACGAATGACATTCTTGTTAATCCGCAAGCATCTATTACTGGAGAAATTAGAAGTACCGGAGATGTTATAGCGTATCACCAACCAGTATTGGTTACTGTGGAGGAGTTTTATAACGGCCGATTGATTTTTGAGTAAAGCGGAATCTTATCCGTTATATATTAGGATTCAATCTTTTTTAAAAACGATTAATTTTAATGCTTTTTCAGAATCCTCCAACACCAAAATTTTATAATTTTTCCATGCTATCGACAGTTCGCTTTTAGTAGGATCATTTAGAGAAGTAAATGAAAAAGTCTTCTGCTCCTTTTCTTCAGACAATAAAACAGAATAGGTGTTAAATGCAGCTATTTGGTTTCCGTTTATATCTTCTGACCATTCTCCTATGCATTGATCAAACAGAATGCTCATGTTTTCAATAACCACAGTTTGACCAATATCCATAAAAAAAGCGCTTTCAAAATCTAATTTTTCGATAACCAATGCAACGTCTTCTTTGTGGATCTTTAAATTAAAAACATAGTTGCCAAATGCTTTTGGGTAGTTTGTTTTTGGGTTATCCGTAGCGTCATCCTTGAACCAGAGATACGTGGTGTGTTTCTTATTGTTTTCCATTATGTTCAACGCTAACTGAATATGCGGAGCGTTTTTATGTGTTGGCTTAGACTGAATAAATAGGTTGGTAGGCTCTATTTCTAATGTCTCTAAGTGGATGTTAGGGTTTTTCCCCACTTTTAACGGTACTATAATCACATTATTTATGGTATCCTTTTCGGATTGCGCATAGCCCTTTATTTGAATAAGTGCAAATAGTAAAATCCATATATTCATTTCAATTATCTTCATTAGGAGATGTGTTTTATTGTTAATAAAGGTGATTTAATTTAAATGTAGTCATAAAAATAAGCATGGCTATTGCTGCCAATATATGAAGCCAAAACCCAATATGATTGATGACTTTTACATAGGTTTTAGTATGAAAACCGATGATAGCATATAGCGCGAATATTAAAACACATGTTTCTAGACATAGTACAAATAATTCTATCAATTGGAATTGATGTTGTCTTATATGCGGCGTATCAATAATCCAAAAAACAAAGATTCCTATTACAACAATCGCGTTTAAATAAGAAATAGATACTGTTGGTTTTTTTATTTTATAGCCAATGGTAATGGTTGCTAAATGACAAATCAAGATAATAACTAGTGCTACACTTACAATGGTATCATTCATAATTATCCATTGGGATTTTTATTCTTTTTTAATTACAGCTAATGTGTTTCAAAGCAGCCTTCTTTTGTTACTTCTTCCAATTCATTATGCTGTTGTGTAAAAGTATATAAGGTTTGTTTAATGCAACTACTAACTAGTCAACTCTCTAAACAAACTCTCTAAACTCGCGTTTTTCTGGTTTAGTTGTAGAATCTTTAATTCATTATCATGTGCAAAATCAAATACATGAGATCGCATATCATCGGTAGTAGCAAAAGTAATTTCGTAAATAAAGTCATGCGTATTTTTTACACTTTTCACCTTTGGTAGTTTTAGTAAAAAAACATCTTCTACACGGTAATCAAATTCCACAATAACGACTTGTTCTTTTTCGGTACGTAATTCCTTCAAGGTTTTATTCGCAACAATTTCTCCTTTGTTAATAATAATCACACGATCACACATCGCTTCTACTTCTTGCATAATATGTGTAGAAAGGAAAACGGTCTTTTCTTTACCAATATTTTTTATCAAGTTTCTAATGTCTACTAATTGATTTGGATCTAAACCTGTGGTTGGTTCGTCTAAAATTAAAACATCGGGATTATGTAAAAGCGCATTAGCCAAACCAACACGTTGTCTGTATCCTTTAGAAAGCTGTCCTATTTTTTTATGTGCTTCCGGTGTTAAGCCAGTAAGTGTAATAACTTCATCGATTCTACTTTTAGTAACACCATGTATTTGTGCATTAAAAGCAAGATATTCTCTAACGTATTGTTCTAAATACAACGGATTGTGTTCTGGCAAATAGCCAACACTTTGCTGTACTTGCTTGGTGTTCCTTTTTACATCATATCCGTTTACCTTTGCTTCTCCTTCTGTAGCATCTAAATAGGTGGTTAGAATTTTCATCATGGTAGATTTCCCTGCGCCATTCGGACCTAAAAAACCAACTATTTCTGGTTTGCTTACTTTAAAAGATATTTGGTTTAACGCTTTTTGCGTGCCATATACTTTAGAAATGTTTGTAACTTCAATAGACATAGATAAATAGTTTCTTCAAAAATAATAGTAATTATATAATTTAATAGATTAATAACTACTAAATCTTTAAAAATTAAAGGTAAAAGGCAAAAAACTATTTCAACAATTTTGTTTATTCATATAATTAATTACTTTAGCCATGTAATAATGAACATGATAACAAAATTTACATTCTATAGCTGGATATATTTCTTTTTTAAATAAAGAAACGAGACGTTGTATATGTATTTTAAAATATAAATTAAACAAAAAGTCTCGATATATCGAGGCTTTTTTTTTATGCATAATTTTTTGTAAAAAGTTATCTCAATTAATAGGTATGATTAAAACCGTAGCAATTCAAGGAGTACAAGGATCTTTTCACCATATTGTAACACAACAATATTTTGGAAATCAGGTTGCTATACAAGAATGTTTGTCTTTTGATGAAACGGTGCAAAACCTTTTAGATAAAAAAGTGGATGCGGTAATTATGGCTTTAGAGAATTCTATTGCAGGATCTATAATCCCTAATTACGCATTAATAGATAATCATAATTTACATATCGTTGGTGAGCAGTATTTAGATATTCAGCATAATTTGATGGCTTTGCCAAACCAAAATATTGCAGATATTACCGAAGTATATTCGCATCCTATGGCATTATTACAATGTAAGGAGTTTTTTAAAAAATATCCGCACATTAAACTTATTGAAGATAAAGATACCGCAGAAGTAGCACAACGAATTCAGAAAAATAATTTAAAAAATGTTGGCGCAATAGCAAGTGCTTTGGCAGCAGATATTTTTGAATTAGAAATTTTAGCAGAAAGCATCCAAACGATTAAGCTTAATGAAACTCGTTTTGTAATTGTAAAACGTGAGAATCATGAATTTCCGGAAAACGAAATAAATAAAGCATCTATTAAGTTTGAGTTAGAACACAAGCGAGGAAGTCTGGCCGCAATTCTTAATGTAATGAGCGACTGTAAGATGAGTCTTACCAAAATACAATCCTTACCAAAAATAGAAACACCTTGGACCTATGCTTTTTTCGTAGATATCACTTTTGATGCGTATGCA
>JAGPUY010000212.1 GCA_018067265.1 Oceanihabitans sp.
AGCATAATTATCATACAAAGTAGTACGCTTACCATAAACACCACGAGCTTCTTCCTTTTTATTAAAAGAAAAATCCGACATAAAATAATCTCGTTTTAATAATAGTAACGAGTCATTTAACACATCAAATTCTTGCTCAATATAAATTTCTTTTACCCAGTTTATATTAGCGCTTTTGGAAGCTTGCATGTTGATTTCTTTAATTGCATACGTGGTATCTGCAACCCAAAAGTCCCCTTTAAAGGTAAGTTCGTTTTTTCGTCTTGGATAATAGATGATGTTGTAACACCATTTATTATCTCTGTATGTACTATCGGATAAAACGTAATTGTAGGTGTTTATTCCTGTTCTAGAAATTGGACTAACAAAACTCTTATCGAAAAATTTTAGGTAGTTATCATAAATATCAAACTCGGAATACAAATCATTCACAAAATCAATAATAACTTGATTATCGCTAAAACCAGAGTTTTTATTTCCTAGTAAATCTATTTTTTCTTTATTAATCGTATTGTCACCATAAATTTTAGAAACGGCTTCATTAATAAATATTGGTAAGTATGTTTTTCCTGTAACACGAGAAGTATCTACCTCATCAAAGACAAACTCCATACCTTTAAACAACTTACTTTTAATAAGGGAACTATCTATAGTATTCAGATCAAATTCAACCTTTTCGTATTTATCGTATTCGTATTGTTTGAATTGTTTTAAACCATTTTTTCGTTTGTGCTCCCAAACCTTTTTAAGAATAGCGATTGCGGGGTTTTCAGACTCTTTTTTAGATTGTTTTCCGGTAACAATAACCACTTCATCTAAGGATCCTTCTTCTTCTTTTAGAATAAATTTAAGATCATAATTAACCTTTTTTTCAAGAGGAACATCTAAAGTAGCAAAACCAATAAAGGAAACAAAAACAGTATCCCAAGTAGCATCAGATTCTAAATAAAAAGTTCCGTTTTCATCTGTTATTGTACCTTCGGAAGAACCTTTAAATATCACATTTGCAAAGGCTACTGGTTCATTAAATTCATCGTATACTTTACCGCTAACTTTAGTTTGTGCTACAACGGAAACGATTCCGAAAAAAAACAATAAGAGAATTAATTTAAACTTCATTTAGTACATCTGATTTCATTATACAAAAAAAACTTCATCAACAATGTTGCCAATGAAGTTTATATAACGAAAGAAATTAGTATTTATTTATACATTACTTTTTTCACCGCTTTAACAACATCGTCACTATTTGGTAACCATTCTGCTAATAAAACTGGAGAATAAGGTGCAGGAGTATCTGCTGTATTTATTTTTATAATTGGCGCATCCAAATAATCGAAAGCTTGTGCTTGTACTTGGTATGTTATCTCTGTAGATACGTTTCCAAATGGCCACGCTTCTTCTAAAATAACCAATCTATTTGTTTTTTTAACCGACGTTAAAATCGTATTTATATCTAAAGGTCTTACGGTACGTAAGTCAATAACTTCGCAAGAAATACCGTCTTTAGCTAATTCATCTGCAGCTTTATAGGCATCTTTAATAATTTTACCAAAAGAGACAATCGTTACATCTGTTCCTTCTCTTTTAATCTCTGCAACGCCAATAGGAATTACATATTCTCCTTCTGGCACTTCTCCTTTATCTCCATACATTTGCTCACTTTCCATAAAAATAACTGGATCGTCATCACGTATAGCAGCTTTTAATAACCCTTTTGCATCATAAGGATTAGATGGTACAATTACTTTTAAACCTGGTGTATTTGCAAACCAGCTTTCAAAAGCTTGCGAGTGCGTTGCTCCTAATTGTCCTGCAGATCCTGTTGGACCACGAAAAACAATAGGACATTTAAATTGTCCGCCAGACATTTGTCTAATCTTAGCCGCATTATTTATAATTTGATCAATACCAACTAAAGCGAAATTAAAAGTCATAAACTCTACAATAGGTCTGTTTCCAGTCATGGTAGAACCCACAGCGATACCAGAAAAACCAAGTTCGGCAATTGGTGTATCAATAACACGCTTTGCTCCAAACTCATCTAGCATTCCTTTACTGGCTTTGTAAGCACCATTATATTCGGCTACTTCTTCTCCCATTAAGTAAATACTTTCATCTCTGCGCATTTCTTCGCTCATGGCTTCGCAAATAGCTTCTCTAAATTGTATAGTCTTCATTCGTGTTCTTGTTTTATATTCTGAAAAATGAAATTTTTGAACTCCATACGTGTATAAAAAAGTACGTATGTTTTACCTATTTCATGTACATCAATTATTAATCGCAACAAAAATAGCAATAAAAGAAAAACTTTCTTAGAAAGATTTGTTTAAAATTTACTATGCGTGCATAGTAAATAATCAAAATATTATAATTAACTTCGTAGCCTAGAAAAGAAAGCCTAGAATTTTAATACGCATAATGTCAAACGATATCGTTATAGTTCTAGCCTTTACCAAAAATACAATTTTAATTTAATTATATAATTATGAAAATTTTAGTGTGTATCAGTCACGTTCCTGACACGACATCAAAAATTAATTTTACAGAAGGAGATACAAAATTTGACACCAATGGTGTACAATTTGTAATTAATCCGAATGATGAGTTTGGTTTAACTCGTGCCATGTGGTTTAAAGAAAAACAAGGTGCTACTGTAACTGTTGTTAATGTTGGCGGTGCAGAAACAGAACCAACTTTACGTAAAGCTTTAGCCATTGGTGCAGATGAAGCAATTAGAGTAAATACAGAAGCTACAGATGGTTTTGCAGTTGCAAAACAATTAACTAAAGTAATAGAAGATGGAGGTTATGATTTAGTAATTGCTGGTCGTGAATCTATTGATTATAATGGTGGAATGGTTCCAGGAATGATCGCTGGACTTACCAATGCTAATTTTGTAAATAACTGTATTAGTCTTGAAATAGAAGGCACAAATGCAACTGCTACCAGAGAAATTGATGGTGGAAAAGAAACCGTTACTACGGCATTGCCTTTAGTAATTGGCGGACAAAAAGGATTAGTAGAAGAAAGTGATTTACGTATTCCAAACATGAGAGGAATCATGATGGCTCGTAAAAAACCTTTACAAGTTGTAGAACCTGTTGCTACAGCATCGGAAACGACATCGGTACGTTTTGAAAAACCTGCTCCAAAAGGCGCAGTAACTCTTGTAGCTTCAGATAATTTAGACGAATTAGTAAACTTACTTCACAACGAAGCTAAGGTGATTTAGTGGTAAACTAAATCATCCCAAATTTATTTTGGGATTTTTTCAAGTTTGCATAAATATTAATGAGATCCTGAAACAAGTTCAGGATGACAAAACAAAAAAATTATGTCCGTTTTAGTATATACAGAATCAGAACAAGGAAAATTTAAAAAAGTAGCTTTAGAAGTTGCTTCTTACGCAAAAGCTGTTGCCAACCAATTAGGTACAACAGTAACTGCGGTAACGATTAATACTAGTGATTCTAGTACCTTAGGAAACTATGGTGTTGACAAAGTATTAAACGTTACGAACGCCACATTAGATGCTTTTAATGCAAAAGCATATGCAGATGTTATAAAACAAGCTGCAGAAAAAGAAGGCGCAAAAATCGTTATTGTAAGCTCTAGTGCAAACAGTAAATATTTAGCACCATTATTAGCCGTTGGTTTACACGCAGGATTTGCTTCCAATGTTATTGAAGCACCTTCAAGCACTTCTCCTTTTACGGTGAAACGTACTGCTTTTACCAATAAAGCTTTCAACATAACAACGATTAATACCGATGTGAAATTAGTTGCAGTATCTCATAATTCTTTCGGATTAGTAGAAAATACAGGAAGCGCTTCCGCGGAAGACTTTGCTCCTGCTATTCCAGATTTTGCAGTAAACGTACAATCTGTAGACAAAGCAAGTGATAAAGTAAGTATTGCAGATGCCGAAATAGTAGTTTCTGCTGGTCGTGGATTAAAAGGTCCTGAAAACTGGGGAATGATTGAAGAGTTAGCAGGTGTACTTGGTGCAGCTACAGCTTGCTCTAAACCAGTTAGTGACTTAGGCTGGAGACCACATAGTGAACACGTAGGGCAAACAGGGAAGCCTGTTGCCGCAAACTTATACATAGCAATTGGTATTTCTGGTGCTATACAGCACTTAGCAGGAATTAATGCTAGTAAAGTAAAAGTAGTAATCAACACAGATCCGGAAGCACCTTTCTTTAAAGCTGCAGATTATGGTGTTGTTGGTGATGCTTTTGAAGTGGTTCCTGCTTTAATCGAAAAATTAAAAGCCTTTAAGGCGCAACAATAAATATTTTTTTATAAATTGTAGCAGAACTCTTTTTAAATTTTTTGAGTTTAAGCGAAAATTAGGTATTTTTAATTTAAATAAAATCTTTTTTGAGTTGCATAGTATCGCTACGGAAAGAAAAAAAGGTGAAATTTAAGTTTAAAAGAACCATTTTTTAGCAAATGAAAAAAGTTTAAAAGAGTTCACTAATAAAAAGGACTGTTTAAATTTTGTTTTGTCCTAATTTAAACAGTCTTTTGCGTTTTATATTATGAGCTTAGTCAAGTTAAACATAAAAGGTATTTCGTATAGCCAAACTCAAAATGGCGCTTATGCCTTGATTTTAAATGAAGTGGATGGAGACAGAAAACTCCCAATAGTTATTGGTGCTTTTGAGGCTCAGTCTATTGCTATTGCTTTAGAAAAGGAAATTCGTCCGCCAAGACCACTCACACACGATTTATTCAAAAATTTTGCAGATCGGTTTGATATTGTTGTAAAACAAGTAATCATTCATAAACTAGTAGACGGCGTTTTCTATTCTAGTTTAATTTGCGAACGTGATAAAATTGAGGAAATTATTGACGCCAGAACAAGTGATGCGATCGCATTAGCTTTACGTTTTCAAGCACCTATTTTCACCTATAAAAACATTTTGGACAAAGCCGGAATTTATTTAAAAGTAAATCCGGAAAAAGAAGATGATACGCTAGGAGATGATATTCTTTTAGATGCTTTAGTTACTGAAGAATTAGAAACGGAATCGCCCAGCGAAACTTTTGCTAGTAAGACCATCGAAGATCTACACAATATGTTAGACGAAGCAGTTGCGAATGAAGACTATGAAAAAGCAGCGCATATAAGAGATGAAATCTCTAAACGATAACGAAACACCACCACATGAAACGAGCATGCTAAAAAGTTTTTCATCCAAGATGAATAATGAATAGCGAACAACATGTGACGAATAAAAAATAATAAATATAAACACATGAAAAATTTTGTATTAGCTATTGTAGCTATTTTTTTTGGATTTTCTACAAGTATTGCACAAGACCTAGAAAAAAAATGGATAGCAAATAACCAAAACAATAGTTTTGAAACCTTAGAACTACTCGAAGGTGAATTTAATACAGCAAATGCTTCCGGAGATTATATACACCAAAACAACTTATTGGTTTTTTACTACAACCAACCAAACGATACCATAAGACGTTACAAAATTAAAGAGCATACGGATTCTACTTTAGTATTCTCCGAAAAAAACACGGACTTTCATTTTACAGCAGTAAACGAAGAAGTACCGATGCCAATAGAAAACAACATCGAACCAACCGATACGATTATAGGAAGTCAAGGATTTTCTATGAAAAGTTTATGGAGAGGTGCACTAGGAATGATTTCCCTTTTAGTATTAGCGTTTCTTTTTAGTAATAACAAAAAAGCGATAAACTGGAAAACGGTTGGGCTTGGTTTGGTATTTCAACTGATAATAGCTGTTGGGGTTTTAAAAGTTCCTTTTGTTCAAAAAATATTTGAATGGATTGGTGGCCTATTTGTAAGCGTACTAGATTTTACAAGAGCAGGAAGTAAATTCCTATTTGATGGTTTAGTAGTAGATATGGATACCTTTGGCTTCATTTTCGCATTTCAAGTATTACCAACTATCATATTCTTTTCGGCTTTAACATCGCTCCTATTTTATTTAGGAATCATACAAAAAGTAGTAAAATTCTTTGGTATCGTTTTATCTAAAGTTTTAAAGATTTCAGGTGCAGAAAGTTTAAGTGTTGCCGGAAATATTTTTCTTGGCCAAACGGAAGCTCCTTTATTGATTAAGGCGTATTTAGAAAAAATGAACAAATCAGAAATACTACTTGTAATGATTGGTGGTATGGCAACCGTTGCTGGTGCGGTACTTGCGGCATACATTGGTTTTCTTGGTGGTGATGATCCGGTTTTAAGATTACAATTTGCAAAACATTTGTTAGCAGCTTCTGTAATGGCAGCTCCTGGCGCCATTGTAGTCTCTAAAATATTATATCCACAAACCGAAGAAATAAATACCGATGTAAGTGTTTCTTCCGAAAAAATTGGTTCTAATATTTTAGATGCCATAGCTAATGGTACCACCGAAGGATTAAAACTAGCAGTAAATGTTGGTGCCATGCTTTTAGTATTTGTCGCTTTTATAGCCATGGTTAATGGTGTTCTTGGTTGGGTTGGAGATATTACAACGATAAACACATGGATTGCTGCCAACACGGCATATCAAAGTTTATCCTTAGA
>JAGPUY010000235.1 GCA_018067265.1 Oceanihabitans sp.
TCCTCTTTAGTTAAAGAGGAGAATGAATTTTAATTTCTACAGGAAATTGAAAGAAAGAGGAGTTTGTGTTAATAAAAATAGCTTCGCATTTTAGGTCAAACGCTTTGATTCCGTAAAACGGAACCACAACTCTTTAGCTAAAGAGAGGAGTCGGTATTAATTGTCAATTTATAGCCACAAAAAAACCGTTACGAATAGCAACGGTTTTAAAATTCTAAATGTATTAGATATTAAATATCATCAAAATCTACATCTGTAAATCTACTTTCAACAGGTTCTGATGTTTCCGTTGTTTCTGTAGTTGTTGTGTTTTCTGTTACAACTTCTGTATTATATTCTTTTTTAAAGTCTTTTTGGTGACGTTCGCTAATTACTTCATCTCCTTTTTCAGATATAATATAATCGGTCATTTCTGCTAAAATACTGTTGAATTCAGAGAAATCTTCTTTATATATATAGATTTTATGTTTCTTGTAGTGAAAAGACCCATCGTCATTAGTAAACTTTTTGCTTTCGGTAACTGTTAAGTAATAATCTCCTGCCTTAGTTGCTCTAACATCAAAAAAATAAGTGCGACGTCCTGCTCTTAATACTTTAGAATAAATTTCCTCTTTCTCCATCATGCCATTGGTTTCCATAGTCTTGTTTTTATATTAAGGTTTAATTAATAGAAGTCCAAAAATCAAAAAAAAATACCTAACAACCAACTAAATATTATAAATCTTTTTAAAACATGATGTATAAGAAATTTATAATGGCGTGAAAAATATAAAAGTATCTACGCTTTTTCCGATAGTTGCTTTACATATAGGGCTTTGTAATAACCATCTTGTTCTATAAGTCTATCATGCGAACCTTCTTGCACAATTTTTCCGTCATCTAATACAATGATGTTGTCTGCGTTTTTAGCCGAAGAAATTCTATGACTTACAATTATAGTTGTTTTTCCTTTAGAGAGTTTGTTTAAACTTTTTAGTATTTTTTCTTCCGTTTCGGTGTCTACAGCAGAAAGACAATCGTCAAACAATAATATTTGAGGATCTTTAAGTATGGCTCTAGCAATAGATACACGCTGTTTTTGTCCGCCAGAAAGTGTGATTCCGCGTTCTCCTAAAACGGTTTCATAGCCTTTAGTGAATCCAATAATATTTTTGTGTACTTGTGCATATTTTGCTGCTTGTATCACTTCTTGGTCTGTTGCATCTTCTTTACCAAATTTAATATTGTTATTAATAGTATCGCTAAACAAAAAGGCGTCTTGTGGGACATAACCAATGCTGTCTCGCAAACGGTATAGGTTTACTTGGTCTATGGATTTACCATCTACTAATAATTGTCCGTTTTTTATATCGTAAAGTCTGGCGATTAAATCTAAAATGGTAGATTTTCCAGAGCCTGTTTTTCCTATAATAGCTAAGGTTTCTCCTGGTTTTATAGAAAAGCTTACATCTTTTAAGGCTTCAATGTTTGTATCGTCATAAATAAAGGAAACGTTTTTAAATGCAATGTTTCCTTGTATCACAGAAGCTTCGCTAACCTTATTTTGAATTTCTGGCTCTATTTTTAAAAAGTGATTGATACGTTTTTGAGATGCTTCCGCTTGCTGTATTATAGAAGTTACCCAACCAACAGTTGCCACTGGCCAAGTTAGCATGTTCACGTAAATAATAAATTCAGCAATGGTACCTAAACTTTCAATTTCGCCGTTAATATATTGTTGTCCGCCAATATAAATAACAATCAAGTTACTTAAACCAATAAGTAAAATCATAGTCGGAAAAAATAGGGCCTGTACTTTTACTAAGCTTAATTGTTTTTCTTTACTTGTGGTAGAAAGCGTTTCAAAATTAGTAAAGGTTTGTGGCTCCATGCCATAAGCTTTTATAATAGAAATTCCGCTAAAAGATTCTTGCGTAAACGTAGAAAGTTTCGATAGATACTCTTGCACAACCGTACTGCGTTTATGTATTTCTTTACTTACTTTAAATACAATTATAGATAATATAGGTAAAGGTATTAACGTGTATAAGGTTAATTTTGGTGCTTGGCTATACATCGATCCAATAACAATAATAAACAGCGTAATGGTGTTTATACTGTACATAATTGCAGGTCCAACGTACATGCGTACTTTACCAACATCTTCACTAATTCTATTCATTAAATCTCCTGTTCTATTTTTTTTGTAAAAATTTAGAGACAGTTTTTGATATTGTTGGTATACTTCGTTTTTTAAATCAAACTCAATATATCGAGATACATTAATGATGGTCTGACGCATAAAAAAGGTAAGTACTCCCGTAATTAATGCAGCACCAATTATATATAGAATATTTTCTAGCAGTTCTGCTTTTACTAATTGAAGATCAGTAATACTACCTTTTCTATATTCATCTACTACATTAATAGATTTTCTAATGAGTCTAGGTGTATAGAGTAAAAAGATCTTAGAAATAATAGTTATAAAAATACCAAAGATTAAACTATATTTATATTTAAAAAAATATTTATTTAAGTGCTGTAATTCTTTCATTTACACGACTAGTGTTTTTAAGTTTTTAACAATTTCATAATTTAACAGCAATTTTGTTGCGTTTACATGAATATTGGTTTAATTTTGCACGTTGTTTTTTATAAATCATCAA
Source organism: Oceanihabitans sp. (assembly GCA_018067265.1). GTDB lineage: Bacteria > Bacteroidota > Bacteroidia > Flavobacteriales > Flavobacteriaceae > Oceanihabitans. The sequence continues at coordinate 2,646 of JAGPUY010000235.1, forward strand.
AACAACAATCCTAACTTTAAATTAAAAATTAAATGGTTTCAGACGTTATTAATGCAAATGATCTAAAAAAAATAGATCCAGTTTTTGGACAAATGTCTTTCGATGATCATGAGCAAATTGTTTTTTGCAACGACAAAGATACAGGTTTAAAAGCAATTATTGGAATACATAATACAGTATTAGGTCCTGCACTTGGAGGTACCAGAATGTGGAAGTATAATAATGAATGGGAAGCCTTAAATGATGTATTACGTCTTTCTCGTGGTATGACTTTTAAAGCAGCAATTACTGGTTTAAATCTTGGCGGAGGAAAAGCGGTAATTATTGGAGATGCTAAAACCCAGAAAACACCAGAACTTATGAGAAAGTTTGGTGAGTTTGTTCATTCTTTAAGCGGAAAATACATTACAGCAGAAGATGTTGGTATGGAAACTTCAGACATGGATTTAGTTCGTGAGGTTACACCTTATGTTACTGGTATTTCTGAAAGTAAAGGAGGCGCAGGAAATCCTTCTCCAATAACAGCTTATGGTGTGTTTATGGGAATGAAAGCTGCTGCAAAATATAAATTTGGAAGCGACATACTAGAAGACAGAAAAGTAATCGTTCAAGGTATTGGCCATGTTGGTGAATCTCTTGTAGAGCATTTAACTAATGAAGGTGCAAAGGTTATTATCTCCGATATTAACCAAGAACGTTTGCATGAAGTTAGTAAAAAATACGGAGCAACTATTTATACCGGAAGCGATATTTATAGCGAAGAGGTAGATATTTACGCACCTTGTGCTTTAGGAGCAACAATTAATGACGATACTATTAATAGAATACGTGCAAAAGTAATTGCAGGAGCTGCTAATAATCAATTAGCAGAAGAAGCGAAACACGGCGCAATTCTTCAAGAAAAAGGTATCGTTTATGCACCAGATTTTTTAATTAATGCTGGAGGAATTATTAATGTGTATGCAGAGTTAGAAGGTTACGATAAAAAAGAAATTATGCGTAAAACACAAAACATCTATAATACGACGCTAGAAATTTTATCTAATGCAGATACTAATGGAATTACAACCAATCAAGCGGCACTTAATATTGCAAAAAGTAGAATAGAAGCAAGAAAATTAGAGAATTCAAAATAATTCTTTTAAAACACTATAATATCAAGGCGAAAGTAACTACTTTCGCCTTTTTTAAACTAAGTTCTTTTTTATATGCTTAATAGAAGACACATTCGTATTAAAGTTATGCAAATCCTTTACGCTTTTAAAGGAGGCGAAAGTGACAATTTCAGTAAAGACCAAAGGTTTTTATTAAACAGTATTGATGGTATGTACAATCTGTATTTGCTTTTAATGTCCTTACTAATTGAGGTGCATAAAAAAGCAGAAATAAACATAGAAAAAACACAAAAAAAGCTTCTTGCTACCGCAGAAGACAAAAATCCAAACAAGAAATTAGTATTTAACGAAGTCTTTTTGTTATTAAAAAACGACCCAGCACTTCTAGCAGATATTGAAAGCCATAGAATCACGAACTGGGAGTTAGATGATGAATATGTAGATCTTCTTTTTAGAGAAATATTGGCAAGTGATTTATATGCCGAATACATGCAAACAAAAACGTCTTCTTTTAAAGAAGATCGAGATTTTGTAGTCGATGTTTTTAAAGAAATTATAGCACCTAACGAAAAACTTTACGAATACATTGAAGACAAGAATTTAACTTGGTTAGATGATTTACCTATAATTAATACTGCTATTTTAAAACTATTAAAAAAGGTAAAGGAAAACAGTAAACCAAATTATTTTGTGCCAGATCTGTACAAAGATGAAGACGATAAAAAGTATGCCATTGATTTATTAAAGAAAACCATCTTAAATCAAAGTACACTTGCTGCAGAAATTGAAGGAAAAACAAAAAATTGGGATGCAGATCGTATCGCAAGCATTGACTATATATTATTGCAAATGGGAATTTGCGAAATGTTAAACTTTTCCTCTATTCCGGTAAAAGTTACTATTAATGAGTATTTAGAAATAGCAAAAGAGTACTCAACGCCTAAGAGTAGTGTGTTTATCAATGGTGTATTAGATAAGTTGGTTAAAGAATATGAGGCTGATAAAAAGTTAAATAAAATTGGTAGAGGATTGCTGTAATTGTAAAATTTATTACATTTACAGTTCGAAAATAACGTTGAACAATTTAAAAAAAAAATTATGAAAAAAGTATTATTAGGTTTAAGCGCATTTTGCTTAATCGCTTTTACTTCATGTAAAGAAGACGCATCAAAGAAAATTGATGACAAAAACGTTGCAGAAGCAGCAGAAAGAGATGCTAATGTTGGTGATTTTCCAGTTTTAACATTCGATAAGAGTGAACATGATTTTGGTGAAATTGAAGCTAAAACTCCTGTAGAAACTGTATTTACTTATAAAAACACAGGAAAAACTCCTTTAGTTATTACAAATATTAAAAGTACATGTGGTTGTACTGTACCTCAAGATTGGTCTAAAGAACCTTTAGCACCAGGAGAAGCAGGTAAATTTACTGTAAAGTATAATGGTTCTGGTAAAAATGCAGTTTCTAAAACGATTACAGTAACTGCTAATACAGAAACAGGAAAAGAAACCGTTAAGATTAAAGCTTTTGTAAAAGCAGATCCTAATGCTCCTGTAAAAACTCCTGTAGCAAACCAACAACAAGTACAAGGTATTCCTGCAGCAGCAAATGCAGCAGCAGTACCAGTAAAGTCTAGTACACAACCAGGTCACGAAGGTCATAACCACGATTAATTAGAATGGGAGAAATAGGACAATTTTTACCGTTTATAGCGATGTTTGCTGTAGTGTATTTCTTTATGATTGCACCACAAATGAAACGTGCAAAACAAGAAAAAAAGTTTGCTAGCGAACTAAAAAAAGGCGATAAAGTAATTACTAAAAGTGGTTTGCATGGAAAAATAGCAGATCTTAACGATAAAGATAACAGTTGTGTTATTGAAACGATGGCTGGAAAGCTTAAGTTTGATCGTTCTGCAATTTCTTTGGAATTGAGTAAAAACTTAAACGTTTCACCAACAGAAATTAAGAAGTAAGTTTTAAACTTCAAATAATATAAAAGCTTCAAAAGGATTTTTCTTTTTGAAGCTTTTTTTGTTTTCAAACTTACTGATTCTTTATCTTTAAGCTATTCGTTTTGTTTACGAGCTAAAAATGGCTTCGCATTTTAGGTCAAACTCTACGAATTTATTTTGAATAAATCCACCTCTCTTTGGCTAAAGAGAGGTCCAAGTACTAATTGTGATTTTTCTAAAGTAGTGGCTCTCCTCTTACGTTTAAGAGGAGAATGAATTTCAATTTCCACAGGAAATTG
>JAGPUY010000239.1 GCA_018067265.1 Oceanihabitans sp.
CCTGCGGACTCATAAAACGCGACACACTAGAACATGTAGATATTGGTTTTGCAATGCTTCCAGAAAACGAAGGCAAAGGCTATGGTTATGAATCTTCCGTAGCCGTTTTAAAACTCGCAAAAGAAGTATTTAAGCTTCAAACTATTGTAGCAATCACATTGCCTACCAATGCACCTTCCATTAAATTAATAGAAAAACTAGGTTTAACCTATCAAAAACGAGTAAAACCTTTTGATACTGATGAAGAACTTCTGTTATTTGCAAAAACTTTAAACAAACACTAAAACTTCTATAACTAGAAATCGATATCCACGGGAATAACGATATGAAAGCTATATGTGAACAAAAAAACACACATGAAACAAACAAAATACATCTATAACGTTACCATGAATTTTGAAGAAGACATTCATGACGAATGGCTAATTTGGATAAAAGAACATATTCCACAAGTACTAGGAACTGGTAAATTTGAAAAAGCAACGCTAACCAAAGTATTAGTAGAAGACAAAATAGAAGGGCACACCTACTCTATTCAGTACACCAGTTATTCTAGAGAAGCCTTAGATGCCTATTATAAAGAAGACGCAGATCGATTAAGAACAGAAGGGCTAAAAAAGTTTGCAGATAAAATGCTTGCCTTTAGAACAGAGCTTCAAATTGTAGATGAATACAATGTTACTTTTAAATAGTCTAATTTTGTCGTTCTAAATACTAGCAACTTATTTAGCGGTACAAGAAAGTAAAAGCAATAGCTTGCTCTGCATTGGAGTTCGTATTAACCGATTAAAAAACAATTACGTGGCACATAACCATCAAGTAAAAGCAAAGAAAAAATTAGGGCAGCATTTTTTAAAAGATGAAACTATTGCGCAAAAAATTGCAGATTCCCTAACCCTAAAAAACTACAAAAACGTTTTAGAGATTGGTCCAGGAATGGGTGTTTTAACGAAGTATTTACTTAAGAAAGAGGTTACAACACACGTAATAGAAATAGATACAGAATCTGTAGAATACCTAAAAAACAACTACCTCAACCTTGCAGATAGAGTTATAGAAAAAGATTTTTTAAAGTACGATTTAAACGAGGTTTTTAAAGGAGAACCTTTTGCTATAATTGGTAATTTCCCGTATAATATTTCTACGCAAATCGTTTTTAAGACATTAGAAATGCGGGACCAAATTCCAGAGTTTTCTGGGATGTTTCAAAAAGAAGTAGCACAACGTATTTGCTCTAAAGAAGGATCTAAAGTCTACGGCATTCTTTCCGTTTTAACGCAAGCTTTCTATGATGCCGAATACTTATTTACCGTTCCACCAGAAGTTTTTAATCCGCCTCCAAGAGTAGAATCGGGAGTGCTTCGTCTTACTAGAAAAGAAGATTACACTTTAGCCTGCGATGAAAAAATGCTTTTTAAGGTAGTAAAAACAGCTTTTCAACAGCGAAGAAAAACACTTCGTAACAGTTTAAAAACACTGAATTTATCCGATAGTTTAAGAGAAGATGTTATCTTTGGCAAACGCCCAGAACAATTAAGTGTCGCACAGTTTATTGCACTCACTTCTTTAATTGAAAATGATGTAAAAGAGTAAAATTTAGTGGAAGAAAACAACGAAAATATTAAGTTTCAAATAAGCGAAGCGCTTATTGAGCAAGTGGCACAATTAGTAGACGCCAGAAAGGATGACGAGCTTTCTAAGCTATTAAATGATTTTCATCACGCCGATATTGCAGAAATTCTAGATGAAATTAATCTAGAACAAGCCACCTATATTTTCAAACTTCTAGATAGCGAAAAAACATCTGAGATTCTTTTAGAACTAGATGATGATAATCGCGAAAAAATACTAGCTAATCTTTCGGTAAAGGAAATTGCCGAAGAATTAGAAGAACTAGATACCGATGATGCTGCCGATATTATTTCCGAACTTCCCGAAGCACGTCAAGAACACGTAATTGCACAAATAGAAGATGCGGAACACGCAGCAGATATTCAAGAACTTTTAACCTATGATGAGGATTCTGCCGGAGGACTCATGGCAAAAGAGTTGGTTAAAGTAAACGAAAACTGGACCATTAACAGATGTGTAAAAGAAATGCGTGCGCAGGCAGAAGACGTAACACGCGTGCACTCTATATACGTAGTAGATAATGACGGAAAACTAATTGGTCGCCTATCCCTAAAAGACCTATTAATGGCTTCTACAAAAGCGCACATCTCCGACGTTTACATACCAAAAGTAGATTATGTAGATGTACATGAAGACGTAGAAGAAGTTGCTAAAATCATGCAGAAATATGATCTAGAAGCAATCCCTGTAGTAGACGCAAACAAAACCTTAGTTGGTAGAATTACCATTGATGATATTGTAGATGTTATACGAGAAGAAGCCGAAAAAGATTACCAACTAGCAGCCGGTATTTCGCGGGATGTAGAGGCCGATGATAGCATCTGGAAACTAACAAAAGCAAGACTACCTTGGCTATTAATTGGTATGTTTGGTGGTTTAGGTGCCGCAAGCATTATTGAGCATTTTAACCAAGACATGGGCAGTTTTATTGTGCTCTTAAGTTTCGTACCGTTAATTCAAGCAACCGCAGGAAATGTTGGGGTACAATCCTCGGCAATTGTTGTGCAAGGTTTAGCAAATGACAGCATAGATGGCAACATTTTAAAACGTCTTTTTAAAGAATTTCTTTTAGGTTTAGTAAACGGTTTTGCCATCGCAGTGATTGGTTTATTAATCACGCATTTCGTGTTTGGCACGCCATACATAGTCTCCATAACCATCGCAATAGCACTCGTTGCAGTGATTGTAATGGCCGCACTTATAGGTACATTTATCCCTATATTTTTAGACAAAAGAGGTATCGATCCAGCCGTAGCAACAGGACCATTTATTACCACAAGTAATGATGTCTTTGGTATTTTATTATACTTTTCCATCGCAAAACTTATACTAGGTTTTTAATTTGGGCGCTTGCCTGCCGGTAGGCAGGTTACCTTTTGCTCATACCTCACAGGTTTCAAAAACCTGTCAGGATCGCAAAACGTCGCGCTATCACTACTCGCTTTTTTATGAAAAATAAAAAGAGCTCAAACATGCCGTTCTATCGCTAACGCAAATACAAAATAGCAAAGAACTTCCTCCCTATTTTAGGAAACCTGCATTCTGCTTTATGAAAACAGAATCCGAAAGCGTAAAATATTGTATTTTTATAGCATGAAAGCAATTAACATAAGTAACAAGTTTACTAAATTTAGTGTAAACTGGCATCCACATCAAATTGCTGTGGTAGACAACATGCAAGTCATTTTAGCAAAACTAAAAGGAGAATTTGTTTGGCATAGTCATGAAAATGAAGATGAATTGTTTCATGTTATTAAGGGCACCTTATATATGCAATTTCGCGCTTCGTCCTCCAACGCAGCAAGCAAAGGAGGAATAAGAACAGAAATAGTAAAAGAAGGCGAAATCATTGTAGTACCAAAAGGCGTAGAACACAATCCGTGTACAAAAAACAATGAAGAAGTGCATGTGCTTCTTTTTGAAAAACTAGACACAGCCCACACCGGAAAAGTGAAGCACGAAAAAACACAAACAGAATATCCGAAAATATAATAATAATCTTAATGCCACACGGAGCGCAGTCGAAGTGTCTTATCTATGAAAATCCTCCACCTAGATTCCAATCATTCCCTATTAATAGATCAGTTAAACGATTTAGGATGCACTAATCATGAAGATTATACTTCTTCCAAAGAAGACATTCTAAATAAAATACATGAATACGATGGCTTTATAATTAGAAGTCGTTTTTCTATAGACAAACAATTTCTAGATGCAGCCACAAACCTAAAATTTATTGGTCGTGTTGGGGCAGGATTAGAAAACATAGACTGCGAATATGCAGAAAGCAAAGGCATCCATTTAATTTCGGCACCAGAAGGAAACCGAAATGCAGTAGGTGAACACAGTTTAGCTATGCTACTTAGTTTATTCAATAAACTGAATAAAGCAGATCAAGAAGTACGATCTGGAAAATGGTTACGCGAAGCAAATCGCGGCATAGAACTAGACGGAAACACCATTGGTTTAATTGGTTATGGAAACATGGGAAAAGCATTCGCTAAAAAACTACGAGGTTTTGAAGTAGATGTTTTGTGTTATGATATTAAACCAAATGTTGGAGATAAAAATGCAGAACAAGTACCTTTAGAAATTCTATTTCAAGAAGCCGATGTTTTAAGTTTACACACACCAGAAACACCATTAACTACTACTATGGTGGACGAAAATTTCATAAATAAATTTGCTAAACCATTCTGGTTAATAAACACAGCAAGAGGAAAAAGTGTGGTTACTAAAGATTTGGTTTCGGCATTACAATCTGGTAAAATCTTGGGAGCAGGACTCGACGTTTTAGAATACGAAAAAGCATCGTTTGAAAATTTATTCTCTTCCAATATGCCAGAAGCATTTCAGTATTTAATACAAGCAGAAAATGTTTTGCTTTCTCCGCATGTTGCAGGTTGGACTAAAGAAAGTAAAGAAAAACTAGCACAAACTATTGTCAATAAAATTCAGCTTTTTTTTAAGCTTTAATAGCTTTCTATTTTCATAAAAATAAATTCACTAAATTTAAATCACTAAAAACAACCAACTATGCATCCTATACTCAGAAATATTTTAGCCGTAATCTTCGGCTGGTTCGGTGGTAGTCTTATAAACATGTCCATTATCCAATTAGGAAACAAACTATTTCCAATAGAAGGTATCGACCCTAATGACATGAATGCTTTGGCAGAAATAATGCCAACGCTAGAAGTCCATCACTTTATTTTTCCTTTTTTAGGACACGCTTTAGGGACGTTTATTGGAGCTATAATCGCTGGTCTTATAGCATTTAATCATAAAATGAAATTTGCTTTAGCTATCGGAGCACTATTCCTATTAGGAGGAATTGCTGTAAATTATATGTTACCAGGACCAACATGGTTTGCCGTTGCAGATATTCTTATAGCCTACATCCCAATGGCTTGGCTTGGTGGAAAAATAGCAACTAGAAAATCCAACAAAACGAGTTAATATACCATGCAATACGAAGCAAGTTCACCAGAAGATTATATTCATCAAGCTCCAGAAGAAAGACAAGTAGTTCTAAAAAAACTACGCAAAACGATTACCGACCATTTACCGGAAGGTTTTCAAGAGGTAATTTCTTATGGTATGATTGGTTATGTGGTGCCGCATGCTATTTATCCCGATGGGTATCATTGTGATCCTAAAAAACCATTGCCATTTATGAGTTTTGCTTCACAAAAAAATTCTATAAACCTATATCATATGGGTATTTATGCAAAACCAGAGATACACGATTGGTTTGTTTCCGAATATCCAAAACACTGCAAACGCAAATTAGATATGGGAAAAAGCTGTATCCGATTTAAAAAAATAGAAGAAATCCCGTTCGATCTTATTGGAGAATTATGCTCCAAATTAACCGTGGATGCATGGATTGACATTTACGAGAAAGCATTTAAGAAATAGATTTCCGCCTTCGCGGAAATTAAAAAAATACAATTTATGAAAAAACGAGTTACAGGAATTGGCGGATTATTCTTTAAAACGAAAGATCCAAAAGCAGCAAAAGATTGGTACAAAAAACATCTTGGTTTTAATACCGACGATTACGGATCTACTTTTTGGTGGAAAGATAAAGAAGGAAAAGACTGTTCTACACAATGGAGTCCTTTTGCAGCAGACTCCAAACACTTTGAACCTTCCAAGAAAGACTTTATGTTTAACTATCGAGTAGAAAACTTAAAGGAATTATTAGCGACTTTAAAAGAAGAAGGAGTTACTATTGTTGGTAAAATGGAAGAATATGAATACGGCAAATTTGGCTGGATTTTAGATAACGATGGCAACAAAATTGAACTTTGGGAACCCGTAGACAAAGCCTTTTTATAACTAAGAACCTTCAAAATCTCTAACACAAACACCATTTTAAAAGAGAATACCATGGCTACAGAAAATAAAAACATAGAAGATAACATAAACGATCCCGTAGATAATTTAAAAGCAAATGCTAATGAAGCATTGGATACGGCAAAAAATAAAGCGAATGCATTCGCTGATGAAGCTGGTGAAAAATTAGGCGATTTGGCCGCAGATGCTAAAGAAGCTTTTATAAATGCTAAAGACAAAGCAAATGCCTTTATAGAAGGCGATGCTAAAGAAGCTATAGATGCCGCAAAAGTAAAAGCTGGCGCGTTTGCAGAAGATGCCACAGAAGTGTTTACAAATGCCAAAGACAAAGCCAATCAGTTTATAGAAGGAGATGCAAAAGAAGCTTTTGACAACGTAGCAGAGAAAACAACAGAGTTTGCAAATGAAGCTAGCGAAAAATTAGAAGACTTAGCCGAAGATGCTCAAGAAGTTATAGAAGAAGCAACTAAAAAAAACGAAAGGTTTCTTTCAAAGACTTTTTGGCTCAAAGTAAACAATCTGCAACGAATTAAATATAAGAAGGTCGATGAAAATCTAGCTTTTTTTCATTAAATTAGAAGTCAACTAATTAAAAAACAAGAAACTATGGCAGAGGATAAAAATTTAAGCGACGATCTAGAAGACATGATTGGAAGCGCGAAAGAAGATGCTAAAGCAGCAGCAGATAAAGCTAGTGATTTTGCAGAGGATGCTAAAGAAAAAGCAAGTGACTTTGCAGAAGATGCAAAAGAAGCCGCTAAAGGCTTTGCAAAGGATGCTAAAGAAGTATTCAGCGATGGTAAAAACGTTGCGATTATTGCGCATATTACTATTATTGGATGGGTGATAGCTTTAGTCATGAATAACGGGGAAAAGAAATCGGAATATGGTTCTTTTTACATTAGACAAGTATTAGGTTTAGGTCTTTGTCTTTTATTATTAGGATTTATTCCTTTAGTAGGCTGGATCTTAAGTTTGGTTTTTATAATACTTTGGGTGATGAGTTTATTAGGCGCTCTAAGTGGTGAAAAAAAATTAACTCCAATTTTAGGAGAATACTTTCAAGATTGGTTTAAATCTCTTTAACATAAAAAAGCCATATCGTAATATTGCAATATTACTATTATATTTATACTTTATTCTAAACTATAATTATGGGATCTACCAAATTAAACATTCATGACACAGAAAATAATTACTTAGCTAAAGTCGCTAAAGTGTTTAGCCATCCTGCAAGAGTTGCTATTATAAAATATATTAGCTGCTGCGAGTCTGGTTGTATTTGTAATGATATTGTTAAAGAAATTGGTTTAGCGCAACCTACTATCTCACAACACTTAAGTGAAATAAAAAAAATTGGTTTATTAAATCAATCGGCTAGTGGTAAAAGTTTAAGTTATTCTATTAATACCGAAAAGCTAAATGCTTGTAGAAGACTTATGAATGACTTTTTTGTAAAAATCCAAGTACATGCAAGCGCTTAAGAAGCGGTTTTATTTTTTCATCTAAAGAATGACATATTATAAAATATGCTTGCCTAGAATTTTAATTAAAACGGATTAGTTTCTAAACGAAAATCTAATGGTAATGCATCTGACATTCTATTTACAGACATATCTCCACTAAAATTCAGGCTTTTTATTGGACTATAAACACCTAATGCATCTACCGTAAATTCTTCAGCAACCATAATAATAGAAGAGTGTCTTCTATTATTATAAACCACTTCCATTTCTTTTGAAATTCGCACTTTAACCATACCTTCTCTTTCCGTTTTACGAATAGAGATATAATGTTCTGGCGCTACTTTACTTCCTTCCTGTAAAATAACAAATCCCTCTTCCTCTAATTGATCATTTACCAATGCTCTCATAAAATGTAATATAGAGCCATTAAATGCTTTATTTCTTTTTACTAAAATCTTCGGATTGGTTTCTTCCTCTATATTGCTAAATAGCGTTGTTCCGGCGTAATAAACGATCTCTGCCTGGTGTACTTCTTTTTTGGTTTTAAGATTATTGCCTACAAGTACATCTTGAATCGTATAATCAATTGAAAATTCTTGTAAATCATATTTAATCTTATAATTCAAACTCTTGTTTAATACTACTATAGGCTTGCTTGCATAGGCTACTAATTGCTTTTTAGGACTATTATAATACAACGTTATATCATCTTCATTTAAAATTTTACAAGATTTAGCATTTTTAGTGCTACCCAAAAATTGCTCTTTAAATTCCTTCATTTTTTTCATCCTGCTCCATTCGTCTTTGACTTCTAAAACAACTTCATCTAAAGAATTTAAATCCTCTTCTAAATAAAAAACATAGTCTTCATTTGGTTTGTATTCTTGGTTAATGATTTTTTTATAACCTAAATAGGATATTACTAAAGGGGAAGTCGTATTACTAGAATAATCAATCTTAAAATATCCTTTATTATTAGTAACGGCACCAATTGTAGTATTATCAAAGTAAATAGAAACTGTTTCTAAGGGCTGTTTTGTATTCTTATCATAAACATGACCTTGAATTGTTTGCGCAAAAGAAGCCACACACAAAAATATAGTAAACAGTAATAAAACGTATTTTTTGATCATGATTTCAGGTTAGAATTAAAACTATTTATCTCATAAATTTCATTCTTAAAGGAAACAATTGCCATACGAATGAAGTACAATATAGCATTAAAATTTAAAATCTGCGGGTAACATGGTAGCGATTCTTTTTAGACCAAAGTAGCCACCAAAAAACATTTTATCTACAGGTGTGTGTATTCCGAAACTATCTATCCAAAATTCATTCGAATCTGCTTTAGTAACTAGAGTCGATTGTACATTTTTATCATAGGAAATAACGATTTCTCTATTATCTACGGTAAGTTTTACATTTTGATCTTCTTGTGCTTCAACAACTAAATATTGATAGGCATTTACAGGAAAAAACAGATTAGAAGTTCCGGAAGGATCTTTTATATACACCTCAAAATTATTCGCTACGATTTCCTTTTTTGCTAAAGACCTCATGAAGTGAAGCGCAGAACCTAAATATTCCTTTTTTCTTTGCGCAATATGTTTCTTCTTTGTTTTTTTATTCCGCTCAGCAAACAAACTAGTACCGCTATAGTACACGCTTTCTACTAATTTTAACCCACTTAAACTTTGTTTAAACTTCACCTCAAAATCTACTAAATTATATTTTACATCGTAACCTAGATGCTTATTCTTAATAAGAATTGGGATATCACAGTATGCATATAATATACCTTGAGATTCTATATATATTAATCGGATATCGTCTTCATTGCTTATCTTACAAGATACAGATGCAACATCATTTCCAAGAAACTCTCTTCTAAATATTTTTAGTTTTTTTTCTCTACTCCAATAGTCTCTTTCTAATACAACTTCATTTAAACTCGTTGCTTTTTCTTGTAAGTAAACCACATCTAATACTCTTATTTCGTCTAAAGAAAACAATCTAGTTTCATAACCAACAAAACTAATTACTAATGTAGCATTTGGAGAGACTTTGTCTTTTAA